>JBBEBQ010000005.1:241680-527632 GCA_040882285.1 Gemmatimonadaceae bacterium | reverse complement strand
TCACTAGTCACTAGTCACTAGTCACTAGTCACTAGTCACTAATCACTAGTCACCGTTTCAAGGTGCCGGCCTAGCTCACCGGCGCTGGACGTAGCCGGCCGAGTGGCTGGTGAAGCTCGTTGGAGCCCGGGCTCCGGTGACGAGCGGCGCGAACTACTGCGCGAGCCGTGCAGTCTCACTTACGTACGTGGAGTATGACAATGGATCTCTTTCTTCTGCAGGAAGCGGTCGCCGCGCCGGGCACGAATTACGCGGCCGCGTGGGCGCAGCTCGGAGCCGGCATCGGCGCCGGACTCGCCGTCATCGGCGTAGGACTCGGGATTGGCCGCCTGGGCGGCCAGGCCATGGAAGGCATGGCCAGACAGCCGGAGATGGCCGGCAAGATTCAGACGGGATCGCTCATTCTCGCGGCGCTCATCGACGCGCCCGGCCTGTTCGCGATCGTCGTGGCGTTCATGATCGCGACCAAGTACGTCGCCTAACAACCTCGCGTCGTATCGGGCCCGGGCCCGGTGCGACGTCACCAGGGTAGAGACATGCGCAAGATCCTGACGCTCCCGTTGCTTCTCCTCGCGGCTCCGGCATACGCGGCCGAGCCCGCGGAAGGCACGAGTCTCATGTCCGCGAACACTGGAGTGATGTTCTGGGTGCTCGTAATCTTCATCACGCTCTGGATCGTTCTCGCCAGGTACGCGTTCAAGCCGATCACCGCCGCGGTCGAGGCGCGCGAGGCCGCGCTTCGGGAAGCCATCGAGGCGGCGAAGCGGGATCGCGATGAGGCGGCGCTGCTGCTGTTGCAGCACCGCGCGAAGATCGAGGAAGCGCGCGCCGACGCTCAGCGGTTCATCGCCGAGGCGCGGACGGCGGGGGAGAAAGTTCGCGCGCACATGCTGGAGGAGACCAAGGCCGAGCAGCAGGAAATGCTGGAGCGCGCGCGGCGGGAGATCGAGGCGGAGCGCGATCGCGCGATCGCGCAGCTCAGGCGCGAGGCGGTGGAGCTCGCCATCTCGGGCGCCGAGAAGGTGATCGAGCGCAACCTGGACAGCGACGCCAACCGGAAGATCGTCGAGACGTTCCTGGCTTCGATCCCGGCGTCCAAGCCGGACCGCGCGAGCCGCTGATGCGCGACTCCAGCATCGCGCGCAACTACGCCGAGGCGCTGCTCGCGTTAGCGAGGAAGGCGAAGGATCTGGACGGCTGGGCGAAGATGATCAGCGACTTCGCCGCGGCGGTCGAGCAGGACACCACGCTGCGGCGCTTTCTGGAATCGCCGCGGGTGAGCGCGGCGCAGAAAAACGAGGTCATCACCAAGGCCGTGCAGGACCGCGTGCCGAAGCTGTTCCTGGAGTTTCTCCGGGCACTGCTGCGCAACCGGCGGCAGATGCTGATCCCGGAGATTGCGGTCGAGTACGCCAACCTGGTGGACGAGTCCGTCGGTCGCGTGCACGCGCGCGTAACGGTCGCGAAAAAAACGTCGGCCGACGAGAACAACGTCATCGCGCGCGAGCTGTCACGCGCCGTGGGGAAGGAAGTCGTGCCCCACATGAGCGTGAACCCCGCGATACTCGGCGGGGTGGTCGTGCGGATCGGCGACACGGTCATGGACGGGTCGGTGCGGCGCCGGCTATCGACTCTCCGGCGACGGATGCTGCGGTAGAGCGTCGGCGCGCTCGGGATGCAAAAAGCCCCGCCATTTGGCGGGGCTTTTCTCATTTCCGGGCTAAGGAGTGTCGTACACCAGCCGAAGCAGTGGCTTCCCGCGGTACGTCAACCAGGCCTCCACTATGAACCGGATGACATATGCGGACCCCACCTGTGGAATGGCGCCGCGCCACCAATCGGCGCCCGATCCTTCGGCCAGCCAGATCAGGGTGCCCCAGCCGACGAACGAAAGAAGTATGACGATCTCCTGCAGCACCGCCAGACTGAAAGGCTGCTCACGCTTGGTCATACGAACCCTCAGGTTTGGGTCACTGGAGAACTATGGATATCAGGGTCCCTGCGGACGCGGCACCGCCCTCGATGGCTGCGCCGGCCGCGATACCCTGCCATCCGCCGGACCATCCCTTGATACCGCCTTTGACTGCGCCAGCCAGGTCGGAAACGCCGACCTTGCGGGCCTTCGACCAGAAGGAACCGTCGAGCCTGGTGCCCGGCGGAGCGATGAGGTCTCGTGAGAACGACGACCCGCTATCCGGGATCCGGGGGGCGTCGAGCTCGATCCGGTTGTACGTCTCAGCCGACATCGCGTCGAGCAGCCCCTGCTCCTGCGTGGAGTAGTTCGCTTCCCAGTATTCGACCGAGCTCAGCCCGACCGATGCCGCGGCGACCACGACTTCGGCTTCGGCCTCGGGAAAATTCGCCCTGGCGTATGCCACCTTCTGCTCGAAGAGGGTCGCGATCTCCGCCTGCGAGACGCCGGATTCCACCGCATATGCCATCTCCGAAATCAACGCGTCAAGCTCGGGTATCGGCGTGCCGTCCCCGGCGAGCGAGAAACGAGCGCCGGGCTTACGGTGGCGCAAGCCGGCGCATCTGCCTCCGGCAACGTCGTCACGGATCGAAGCGGGATCCGCCGGAATGTTTCGCGCTACCACGAAATCGCGCATGGCCTGAGCGATCACTTTGCAGATTCTACGCTGGTCCGCGCCGTGCCGCACGGCATCGAGGAGCCGCGGATAGGCATAATCCAGGAACGCGTTGTGATACGCGCCGACGTTGCGGGCGTCGAGCGGCCCGAGACCGGGGGGATTCTTGGCGGCGCTGATCTCATCGTTTGCGATCGGCGCCAGTGCGTCCCCGCCGCAAGCCAGGGCCAGCGTACTTGCCGCGATGGCGAGCGCAGCCAGAATAGCGCTCGTGTGCCTGCCGACTTCTCTCCAGCGACCTCGCGCCCGAGGGCGCGCACTGCGGGTTCTCGACAACATTCATCCTCCTCGCCAGGGTTTCGCGTGCGTTTGGTGCACGCGACGCGAACCTCGCGGGAAGGGCTGTCCCCTGCGTCACCATTTCGTTCCGGGTCGTAACGGGTATTCCCGGCGGATTTTTGGTCATCTGACTTATTTCAGAAGCTACGGGAGCCCGTCAGCCGGGCGTCACTTCGGGACGCACACCGTCGTGAGAAGCTTTAATGGCTGGTGCTCGAGCTCGCGGATGTACGGCGCGGGCAGGAGATCGGGCCGCGTCGAGAGCACCTGCCCGAGCTTCACGTACGCCGAGCCGAGCTCGACGAGGCGCTTGCGGAACGCGACCGCTTTGTCCTGCCCTTCGTCCGGGGGAGCTTCGCCGTCGGTGGCGAGCTCCGCCGTCGGTGGCGAGCTCCGCCCCCTGCACGCTGAGAAGTCCCTGGTTCCTGGCGAAGTCGCGCAGGCCATAGTTGGTGAACAGACCTATGGTGGACGCGAGTCGCGGGAGGTAGCGCGGCGCCAGTATCATGCGGCCCTCAAAGGAGAACCCGTGCCCGGCGGTTGCTGCTCTTCGACGCAGTGCGAGATATTACTGGATGCCCGCCCCCACCGAAGATCAAAAGCGCGACCAAACGTCTACCAGCGACTCCGCCCCGCGCTCCGGCAGGGTGGACGTCCGCGTCGTCCCCAAGCCCTGGGGACACGAGACCATCTGGGCCAGCACCGACCGGTACGTGGGCAAGATCTTGCACATCAAGGCGGGGCATGCACTCTCGATTCAATACCACACCGTCAAGGACGAAACCGTCCACCTGCTGTCCGGCGAGATCATCTTCCGGGTGCAGACGGGTCCGACCGAAAACGATCTCGAGGACGTACGGCTGCGCGCCGGCGAGTCGTTCCGGATCACGCCGCACACCGTGCACCAGATGGAAGCCGTGACTGATTGCGACGTGCTGGAAGCGTCCACCGCGCACCTCGACGACGTCGTGCGATTGCAGGACAGGTACGGGCGGGAAGGGACGAGCCAACCATGACGACTAAGAGCGCTATTGGCTGTTGGCTATTGGCTATTGGCTACTGCAAAATATGAAAGTCATTATCCCATTGGCTGGAAAAGGCACCCGTCTGAGGCCGCACACGCACGTCACGCCCAAGCCCCTGCTCAAGGTCGCCGGCAAGCCGGTCATGGCGTACGTGCTCGACGAGCTCAAGCGGCTCGGCGACATCGACCAGATCATCTACATCACCGGACACCTCAAGGAGAAGGTCGAAGAGTTCGCCCGCACCTACGACTTCCCCTCGGTGTTCATCGAGCAGAAAGTGCAGGACGGGACCGCCGGCGCGATCGCGCTCGCGCGCGAGTACGTGGACGAGCCGGTGCTGATCATCTTCGTGGACACGATCTTCGACGCGGACCTGTCGCTGGTGCATAAGACCGACGCCGACGGGATCATCTGGGTGAAGGAGGTCGAGGACTATCAGCGCTTCGGCGTGGTCGTCACCGACGCCGACGGCAACATGACGCGCATCGTCGAGAAGCCGAAGGAGCCGATCTCCAGGCGCGCCAACATCGGGCTGTACTACGTCAGGAACTGGAAGCTGCTGTTCGAAGGGCTCGACCACGTGCTGGCGTCGCCGATGAACATGGGCGAGTACTATCTCACCGACGCATTCCAGTACATGATCGACAAGGGCGCGAAAATCAAAGTCGTGGACGTGGCGGGGTGGTACGACGCGGGCAAGATCGAGACGCTGCTCGACACCAACCGCGTGATGCTCACGAAAGGTTACGCCCGCAAGCCCGCCGCTCACGCGGGCGTGAAGATCGTGGATCCCGTTTACATCGAGGATGACGTCACGCTCAAGGATTCCACCGTCGGCCCGAACGTGTCCATCGGGAAGGGGAGCGTGATCGAGGGGTCGGAGCTGAGCCACACGATCGTCGGCACGGGCGCGAAGATCAGGAAATCGAAGCTGTGCAACTCGCTCATCGGCGACGAGACCGTGCTCGACGGCCTCCGCGGTGAAGTGACGGTGGGCGATAACTCCGAGGTGCGGGTCACATAGCGACCAGGCCGAAGCTCGGCCGCACCGTAATCGCGCTCGGCGCGGTGAGCTTCTTCACTGACCTGTCGAGCGAGATGATCTACCCGCTGCTGCCTCTTTTTCTCAGCACGACGCTCGGCGCCAGCGCGTCGTTCATCGGCTTTATCGAAGGAGCCGCCGAGTCGGCGGCGTCGCTGCTCAAGCTCGCCAGCGGCTGGTGGTCCGACCGCATGCGGCGCCGCAAGCCGCTGGTCGTGGCCGGATACGTCCTCGCATCCGCCGTCAGGCCACTGATCGGATTGGCGCAGAGCGCGTCGCAAGTGTTGCTGCTCCGGGTGACGGACCGCGTGGGCAAGGGGATTCGCACGGCGCCGCGTGACGCGATGATCGCCGAGTCGGTGGATCCGTCGATCAGAGGCCGCGCCTTCGGGTTTCAGCGGGCGCTGGATCATTCTGGTGCGGTGGTCGGTCCGGTCGTCGCTTTCCTGCTGTTGCGTGAGCTGGGGCTGTCCCTGCGCGTCGTCTTTCTGCTGGCCGGCATTCCGGCGGTGATCGCGGTCGTTCTCGTGGTGGTGGCCGTGCGGGAGCGCCGGCCGGCCACACCGGCTCCCCTCGTCGTCGCGACGGCGCCACGACTGCACGGGAAGTTCGACAAAAAGTTTTGGGTGTTCCTGGCCGCAGTGCTGTTGTTCACGCTGGGCAATTCAACGGACGCGTTTCTCCTGCTGCGCGCGACCGACCTCGGCGTTCCGATCAGTCTGGTCCCGCTGTTGTGGGCGTACCTGCACGTGGTCAAGTCCACGACTGCTACGATCGGCGGGGGTCTGTCCGACCGGTTCGGGAGGAAGCCGCTGCTGATCGCGGGATGGCTGCTGTACGCCGCCGTGTATTTCGCGTTCGCCGTCGCAATGGACGCATGGCACGTGTGGGTGCTGTTCGGTGCCTACGGCCTCTTCTTCAGCCTGACCGAGGGAGCCGAGCGGGCGCTCATCGCCGACTTCGTGCCTGCCGCCGACCGCGGATCCGCGTTCGGCTGGTTCCATCTGGCGGTCGGGCTCGGCGCTCTGCCCGCGTCCGTGTTGTTTGGGCTCGTGTGGGATCGCTTCGGCGCAGCCGCCGCGTTCACGATGGGCGCCAGTCTCGCCATTGCTGCGACGCTGGCTCTCCTGGCGGTGCACACGGGAGCGCCACCGAACCGGGCCGGGCCGACGGTCGGCGTCCTCTAACAGCAGCGCGCACCGGGCTTCGAGTAGCGCGCATGCAATCTGCTGCACACAAAATCTTCGCGGTCGAGCGGCGTCTGGTTCGGATGCGCGAGCTGCATGTGCTCCAGATACTTCTCGTAGCTCGGCGCGCCGATGACTGTGCGTACGAGCTCGCCCGCTCGCGTCAGCCACGCTTTCAGCGACGTCCTCATGGAACGCGCCGCACCGGCAGGTTCTCCTCGAAGATCTCGTAGATCCGGCGATACTCGTCGGTCCACGACGACGGCCGCACGAACGCGTGATCCTCCACCGGATATACGGCCAGCTCCCAACCGGTCTTACCCAGCTCGATCAGCCGCTGCGTCAGCCGCACCACGTCCTGAAAGTGCACGTTCGTGTCCACCATGCCGTGCAGGATCACGAGCGGGTCCTGTAATCCCTGCGCGAAGTAGATCGGCGACGATCTGCGGTACGCGGCCGAATCCTCCTGCGGCCGGTTCAGGATGTTGGACGTGTAGCCCTCGTTGTAGTGTGCCCAGTCGGTCACGCTGCGGAGCGCGGCGCCCGCGCCGAACCGGTCCGCCTCGTTGAACAGCGCCATGAGGGTGATGAAGCCGCCGTAGCTGCCGCCGTAGATCCCCACGCGCTCACCCGGTATTCCGTGCTCGCGCTCGAGCCAGCGCGACGCATCCACCTGGTCCTGCAGATCGCGCCCGCCGAACCAGCGGTAGATCGCCGTGCGCCAGTCGCGCCCGTGTCCCGCCGAGGCGCGGTAGTCGAGATCGAGCACGACGTACCCCTTCGACGCGAGCAGCTGGTTGAACATGTATTCGCGCGGGTACTGCGACCAGAAGTTGCCGACGTTCTGCAGATAGCCGGCGCCGTGCACGAAGATCACCGCCGCGCCGTTGGGCTGCGCGCCGATGTCGGACGGCCGGTAGATGTGCGCGGGGACCTGCACACCGTCCGATGCCGGAATCATCACGATCTCCGGCTTGATCCAGTTGAACGATCGCCATTCCTCCGACGGCGAAAGCGTCAAGCGGTGCATTGGCGCGCCGGCCCTGTTCTCCAGGAGGTACAGGTCGGGCGGCTGATTCACGTGCGAATACACGTCGGCCAGCCAGCGCTGGTCGCGCGACACGGTCACCTCGTGGCCGCCGGACCAGCCCGTGATCCGCCCGCGCGCCCCCCCGTTAACCGACATCCGGTAGAAATGGCGCTCGAACGGCGACGGCTCGTTGGTGTGCAGGTAGAACCACCTCCGGTCGGGCGAGAGCTCCACGTCGTGCACCTCCCACCGGCCGCTCGTGAGCTGGCGCTTGTCGCTGCCGTCCGGGCGCGACGTGTACAGGTGGGCGTACCCGTCCGCCTCCGACACGTACCAGATGCGCCGCCCCTCGTCGTACCACCCGGCGCAGCCGAAGCACGGGCCGGCCACCCACGCCGTGTCGCGCAGCACGTCGGCCGCGCGCATGTTGCCCGACGCGTCCACGGTGTGGATCGTCCGCGTCTTGTTGTCGAAGCTCTTGGAGAAGAGCAGGGCGTGCGTCCCGCTCTCGTTCCATCCGATCGCGCGCGTGAAGCCGAGCGCCGTGTCCCCGCCGAACGCGCGGAGCCAGGTGGTGCGGCCCGACGGCAGCGAGACGAAGCCGATGCGCGAGCGCCCCTGCGTGTCGCCGACCTTCGTGCGCGGCCGCAGCTCGTCGGTGTAGCCGGATTCGGTGACGTACTGCGGCACGCCGGCGATCCGAGCGCCTTCGGGCTGCGCCGTCAGCACGACGACCATGGCGTCCGCCCTGGGAGAGACCGACATCGAGCTGATCCGCTCGTTCTTGCCGAGGAAGATCGGCTGGAGCCGGCGAGTGGCAAGCGAGATCGAATCGACGCGCCTGATGCTGTCGGCGCGCGCGCGGTCGCGGATTGCCTCGAACAGCTCGAGCTGCTGCGCCTCGAGGAACCCGCGCTGCGTCACGCGGACGGAATCTGCGCGCCGCGCGGAATCCGCCGCGCCGCCGAACCGCAAGTCCGTGTGCTGCCGGAGCGAGCCACCGCCGACGTCCACCGAGAACACGTTGTTGTCCCGCACGAAGAAGATGCGAGTGCCGTCGGCGCTGAACCGCGGATCGCTCTCGCGGTCCACCGTTTCCGTGAGCCGCCGCACGCTCCCGCTCCCTTCCACGATGACGAAGAGGTCGCCCTGGTATTCGACGACTCGCCGGTCCCTCCTCGCCGACAGCACCCCGGTCGCCAGCAGCGGCCCGACCGTATCCATCTGCGCATCAGCGACGCGCTCGGGCTTGCTGCCTGGCGCGGCGCGGACGCGGTACGGCTTCGGCGTCTCTCGCCAGTCCGCGCCCGGCTCGACCCACCGGAAATAGATCCACCGGTTGTCCGCCGACCAGGCGACCTGCTGCGGCGGCCGGCCGTACAGCTCGGGGCCGCGCATGAGGTTCGCAATCGTCAGATCGAAGGGCTGGGTCGCCGTGGGCGCGGGAAGCGGCGGGGGACTGGCGATCGGCGCCTGTGCGAACAGCGGAGAGGCTAGGAGAAGCGAGGCGAAAGCGAATCGAAGCATGGCAGTCATCGGAAATGGGAAATCAGGGAAAAGCGCTGCGTCCTGCGTCCTGCGTGCTGCGTCCTAGCAGGATTCTGGTGAGCTGACAGTTGGTGCGGTACCACTTGCATCTCACAAGCAATCCCTCAGCCGGTGGTCCTGACGGGCGCCGCAAAGTGAGCCGGAAGCCTGACAGGACGCAGGACGCAGGACGCAGGACGCAGGGTAGTTCTCATGCGGCCTTGTCAAAAGGTACCTCCGTGCTCACCGCGACCTTCTGCCCTGACAGAACCAACCACCATTCATGCGCGGCCGCGACGATAACCACCACCACCGCCACCATGAACGCCCCTGCTACGAGCGCGTTCAGATAATCGTTGAATATCATGTGCCGCGCGGCCGCCACGGTCGCGACGCCCGCCGGCAGCTCGCCGGTCGCGATCCGCTCCGACAGCCAGCGCGCGTGCGACAAAAAGCCCAGCCGTGGCTCGGCCGCGAAAATCTTGATCCACCCCGCCGAAAGCGTGACCGTCGCGACCCACGCCAGCGGGACCAGCGTGACCCAGGCGTACCGCGCCTTGCCCATCTTGATGATGATCGTCGTCCCCACGCACAACGCGACCGCGGCGAGCAGCTGATTGGAGATCCCGAACAGCGGCCACAGCGAGTTGATCCCGCCGAGCGGGTCCACGACTCCCTGATACAGGAAGTGACCCCACATCAGCACGAAGATCGCGCTGCTGATGACGATCGCCGGGTACCATGACGCGCGGCCGAGCGGCGCCCAGACGTTCTTGCCGATGTCCTGCACGATGAACCGGCCGATTCGCGTCGCAGAGTCGAGCACCGTTAGAACGAACAGCGCCTCGAACATGATCGCGAAGTGGTACCACACGGCCATAGAGGACGCGCCGCCGAGCACGTTGGAGAAGATCGTCGCCATCCCGATCGCGAGGCTCGGCGCGCCGCCCGTACGCGACAACACCGTCTGCTCCTGGATGTTGCGGGTCAGGACGTCGATCTGGTCCGGTGTGACCGTAAATCCCCAGGACGAGATCGCCTGCGCCGCGCTCGCGCTGGTCGCGCCGATGGCGGATGCCGGCGCGTTGATCGCGAAGAAGATCCCCGGCTCGAGCACGCACGCGGCGATCAGCGCCAGAATCGCGACGAGCGATTCGGTGAGCATCGCGCCGAAGCCGATGAAGCGCGCGTCGGCCTCGTTCTGGATCATCTTCGGCGTCGTCCCCGAGGCGACGAGCGAGTGGAAGCCGGAGATCGCGCCGCACGCGATGGTGACGAACGCGAAGGGAAAGATCTTGCCGGCGAAGATCGGCCCCGTGCCGTCGGTGAATTGCGTGAGCGCAGGCATCCGCAGCGGGGGCAGCAGGATCAGCACTCCGATCGCAAGCGCGACCACGACGCCGATCTTCACGAACGCCGAGATGTAGTCGCGCGGGGCGAGCAGCAGCCACACCGGCAGAACCGAGGCCGCGAAGCCGTACGCCATCAGCGACCAGGCGAGCGTCCTTCCGCTCCAGGTGAACATCGGCGCGAGCGTCGCGCTGTCCGCGACCCACTGTCCGGCATACACCGCGACCACGAGCAGTACGAGCCCGATCATGCTGGCTTCGATGATCCGTCCGGGCCGGATGAACCGCAGGTACACGCCGACGAACATCGCGACCGGCATCGTGAAGATGACCGTCGCGGTGCCCCAGGGACTGACCTTCAATGCGTTGACGACCACGAGGCCGAGCACGGCCACGATGATGATCATGATCCCCAGCACCGCCAGCAGCGCGGCGGCGCCCGCGACGGGTCCGATCTCTTCGCGCGCCATCTGCCCGAGCGACTTGCCGTCGCGCCGGATGGACCCCGCGAGGATCACCATGTCCTGTACCGCGCCAGCGACCGCCACGCCGACGATGATCCAGAGCGCGCCGGGGAGGAAGCCGAACTGCGCGGCGAGCGTCGGCCCGACGAGCGGCCCCGGGCCCGCGATCGTGGCGAAGTGGTGGCCGAAGACGATCCACTTGTGCGTCGGCACGTAGTCGCAGCCGTCGGTGAGCCGCAGCGCCGGCGTGGGACGCGCGGGGTCGAGCGCGAAGACCTTGGCCGCTATGAACCGGCTGTAGAATCTGTACGCAACCAGGTACGTGGACACGGCCGCGACCAGCAGCCACGCGGCGCTGATCGTCTCGCCCCGCGAGAGGGCGAGCCAGGCGAAGGCGACCGCGCCGGCGAGGGCGACGCCGGTCCACAAGAGAATGGAAGGGAGTTTGCGCATGCTCGGGAGTGGGGCCGGCTCCGGAAGTGTGGACGGGGGATCCAAGTTTGGAGTGTGGCAGTGAGGAGTAGTCAGTTGGGAGTTACTCCTTACTCACCCCTCCGAACTGCCACACTCCTTACTTGGATTCCCCGTCACAACTCCCGAAACCTGCTGCAGCCAAATTGAGCCGCGGCTAGTTTTGGGGCAAGAACGCAGCTGTTGGCTATTGGCTGTTGGTAAACAACCTATCAAGGCAAATGGCACCTCGTATCCTTGCGGCCCTTTCGCTGACAGCCTCGCTCGCGTGCGCGACGGCCCAGCAAGGGCCAACCGCGGAAGAGCAGGCCAACGTCCGCCTCGGCGGCGACGCCGTGGTCGTCCTGCCGCTGCAGCGCATCGCGCCCACGGCGTCCGCCGCCATGCCGCCGCAGCTCGCTAATCTCGCGTGGCCGGCGCTGCGCGAGAGCTTCAACGACACGCTCCGCAGCGCGTTCACGACGCGCGCGATCGCGGAGACCTGGGTCTGGCCGGCCGACCTGCGCCAGGCGCACCGCCGGAACCCCGCGCTGCTGCCCGATCCGTTCGAGCTGTCGGTCGGCGCGCTCCGCGGGATGCGGCTCGAGCCCGACACCGACCTCCCCGAGCGGCTCGGCGGGGAGCTACGCACCCTCCTGGCCGTCTCCGAAGGGCGGCGCTACTTCCTGCTCCCGCTCGACGTGACGCTCGCGCACGGCGCGGCCGGCTTCACCGCGAGCGGCCAGGCGATCCTGGTGGACGGGCGCAGGCAGCGCGTCGTCTGGGCCAGGCGGATCACCGGGGCGGCCGCGCCCACCGCGGAGGGCGCGCTCCAGGCTTATGCCGGAGCCGTGGCCGTCCTGTTCATGGAGAGTGCGCAGTAGCATGAGCAAGGAAGGCGTGACGACGATCTTCCACATCTCGGACCTCCACTTCGGCCGGCCCGCCGTCCCGGAGCAGATCGAAGCAATCGAGACGATGATTCAGGAGGGGGAGTTCGACGTCGTCGCCGTCTCGGGCGACGTCAGCCAGCGCGCGCGGGCCGGGGAGTTCCAGCGCGCGGCGGTGTTTCTCCGCGACGCGCAGAAGGTCAGCCAGACGATCATCGTCCCCGGGAATCACGACGTGCGCTGGTGGCGCGCGCCGCTCGGGCTCGGCCCGTATCCGAAGATCTTCGACGCGTACAAGAGGTGGGTGTGCCACGACCTCGAGCCGGTGTTGAGCATTCCCGGCCTCACGCTCGTCGGGCTGAACACGTCGCATGGAGTCACGTACCGCACGCTCACGCTGAACGTGCGCGACATCTCCATCATCGGCTACGTGACGCGCCCGCAGCTCGCGACGCTGCGGGAGAAGTTCGACCGCGCGCCGGTGGACGACGCGCGCGTGGTCGTGATGCACCACAACCCGGTGAAGGGCGAGCTGTCCCAGCGGCACGGGCTCAAGAACACGCAGCGCATACTCGGCGCGTTCGCCGAGATGGGCGTGGACGTGGTGCTGTGCGGCCACGACCACCAGGAAGCGGTGCACTACATCGAGCACACCAGGAAGGGCACGGTGATATCGACCGCCGGCACGGTCTCCAACCGCTCGCGTGGCGGCCGGCCGTCGTCGGTCAATCTCATCAGCGTGCTGCCGGAAGCGACCGAGGTGACGACGCTCGTGTGGTCGCAGAAGCAGGGGACGTTCGTGCGCGGGCCGCACCAGTCCTTCGCGCGCGCGGTACCGGCCAAGACGGCGTGACCGCGGCGGTTCAGCTCGGGCTCGACCTGCCGGCGGGCGGCGACGACCTGCCGGCGCGGCTGTACGCGCTCGGTCTCGATCCCGGCGTCAGGGTTGCGCTGACCGACAACAGCACCACGATGGTCAGCTTCGGCGACGGCTGGCTGCGGGTGCATCGCGGCTACTCGTCCGCCGGCGACGAAGTGGTGGGTGCCATCGTGCGGTTCGCGCGGGCGAAGCGGCGCGACAGCAGGTCCGAGGCGAAGCGCGTGCTGTTGAGCTATGCCGCGGTGCTACCCGGGCGCCGCGCGCGTGCGCGGCGCGAAGCCACCCATCCCGCCGACGAGCCGTACGCCGCGCGGCTCACGGAGGCGCACGCCGAGCTGAACGCCCAGTTCTTCGGTGGAATGCTCAAGTCCATGGCGATCGGCGTTTCGAGGAGGATGAAGCGCAAGCTCGGGCACTATTCACTTGCGGCCGCGGACAGACCCGCCGTCATCGCGATCGGCCGGCGGCACATCCGGCGCGACGCCTGGGAGGACGTGATCCACACGCTGTTGCACGAGATGGTGCACCAGTGGCAGCAGGAGAGCGGGCTGCCCGTGGCGCACGACCGGATGTTTCGCGCGAAGTGCGGGGAGGTGGGGATAGATCCACGCGCGGTCAAAACGGCCGAACGATCCTGAACCAGCGGGGACTACTACTAGTAGTAGGTTCCCTTGCATCATGCGTCATCTCTTCCGAATGTGAGCGATTCCTACTTCTCAGGAGTCGCGACATGGCTTTTCCTCCGGAACGCAATCACAAGGTCTCGCTCGAAGCCGCCGCGGTGCTCACCAGGGGCTTCCGCGAGGTTGCACCACATGGATCGCCGCTCGCCTCCCTTTTTCCGCGCGACGTATTCGAGCGACTGCTCGCGCAGCCGCGCTGCGCAGGGATCAGGATTTACTATGGGCGGAACGACCGCCGTGAGCACGAGCTCCTACTCGTCGGAGTGGATGGGACGGGCGACGACATGACCGCGGGCGAACTGTTCGATTTCGCGCTGCCCTGTCCGCCGTACTGCGGCGGCGGCAACGTCCTCAACGGAGAGCAGGCCTGAAGCCGACGCTGCTCCAGTACGCGGCCGTAGGAGCCCCTTGGTTCCCCGTACTCGCGGGGTTGATAAGCGCACGCAGCCTGACGAAGGCGCGGCTGGCAATCGTACTCTGGTGCGCAATCGAGGGATCGTTGAACCTTCTTGCCGTGCTGCTCGGCTCGCGGGGGCGCAACAACCTCTGGCTCGGCTACGTCGGTCACCCAATCCTGAGCATGGCGCTGCTGTGGGCCCTGGCTCAATGGCATCCGGCCAAGCCGGCGCGCCTCGCCCTGAAGATCGCGATCCCGCTGGTGCTCCTGGTGAGCGTCGTGCTCACTTTGACACTCGACGATCCGAGGAATTTCAGCCTCGCGGTCGTCCCCTTTCATGCGATAGTGATGCTGCTGGCCACGGTCTGGACGTTCGTCAGCCTGAGCCTCGCAGCCGAGCGATCGCTGGCCGACGAAGACTGGTTCTGGGTCATCGGCGGAGTGATGCTGTATGCCGCGACCGCCGCCGCCATGCAGCCGCTGGCGTGGTACCTTATCCGCGAGCGAGTCGATCTCGTGCACGCCGCCTTCAACGTCCGGGCGGCTGCCCTGGTCCTGTCCTTCGCCGCAATCACATGGGGAATGCTGCTTCGGGGAGCGGCGAGATACTCTGGTGGATCTTCCTGGCCACCGTCCTCGCCGTCTTCGTCCTCATCGGCGGGCTCGGCATAGCCATGGTGATCGCGCAGCGCCGGCTCGTCGCCGTGCACCGCAGCTACACCCAGCGCCTGCTCGAGGCGCACGAGGAAGAGCGCGCCCGCGTCGCGCGGGAGGTGCACGACGACGCGATCCAGCGGCTCGTCGTCGTCAAGCACGAGCTCGACGAGCTTGGCACTTCCGCTCACGGGCTTGACGCCGGGCGTTTGCACCATCTCGACGGGATCCGCAACGAGGTTCAGGATCTCGCCGACGCCCTGCGGAAGCTCGCGCACCGGCTCCATCCGTCCGCGATCGAGCAGGCGGGCGTGTCGGTCGCGCTGGCGCAACTGGCCGAGGAGGTGGAGCGGGCGTCGGACCTGCATGTCGAGCTGGACGTGCCGGACGCTCCACTCCCGCTCTCCCGCGACGCGAGCCTGGCGCTGTTTCGAATCGCGCAGGAGTCGCTGCGGAACGTCGTGCGGCATTCCGGGGTGAAGCGCGCATCCGTGCGGCTGCGGCGCGCGGGAATCCAGGCGGAACTCGTCATCAAGGACTCGGGCGCCGGGTTCGATCCGGATGCGGGCCAGCGCGCGGGGATCGGTCTGGTCGGAATCGACGAGCGCGCCCGCCTGGTGGGCGGCTCGGCCCGCATTCATTCCGCGCCGGGCAGCGGGACGATGGTCACGGTGCGCGTGCCGCTCGAGGAGGCCGTGCAGCCGTGAGTCTGCCGACTCTGCTGCTCGCGGAAGACCACGAGCTGGTCGGACAGGGGCTCAAGGCGATGCTGAGCGCGGACTACGAGGTCCTCGACCTCGTGCAGGACGGCGCCGACGTCGTCGCCGCGGTGAAGCGGCGCAAGCCCGACGTCCTGCTGCTGGATCTGTCCCTGCCGCACCGGAACGGGATCGATCTCCTGGCCGAGCTGCTCAAGGCGAATCCCAAGCTGCGTGTGCTCGTGCTGACCATGCACGTCGACCCGCATCTCGCGAGCATGGCCATGTCGCTGGGCGCCCGCGGCTTCGTTCCGAAAAACGCCGGGCTCGACGAGCTGCGCGCGGCGATCGAGGTGATTCGTGAGGGCGGAAAGTATCTCTCTCCAAAGATCCCCGAGATGGGGAAGCGCGGCAAAGTGGCCGGCCCGACGGGGTTCAGCCAGCTCACGGCCCGCCAGCAGAACATCGTCCGCATGCTCGGGAAAGGGATGAGCTCAGAGGAGATCGCGGCGGAGCTCGGCGTGACCGTGCACACCGTGGCGTTTCATCGCAAGACCATCCGCCGCGCGCTCGGCGTGAAAACGGACGGCGAGATGCACCGGTACGCGATCCTGGTCGCCATGGCGGAAGAGACCACGCGCAAATAACCGAGGCGGGCGTGTCGCCCGGGCGTTGACTCGTGACGAGTCCGCTTCTGTCGCGCTAGATTAGCTCTCTCCGGCTGGTACTCACCGCAACCGCCCCCGCCCGAGAGCCGTGAACGACTTCTACGCCATAGACAGCAGCCTTTCCGAAGACGAGCGCGCAGTGCGCGACACCGTCCGCCGCTTCGTGGACGACCGCGTCCTGCCGATCATCGGCGACTGCTACATAGACGGCCGCTTTCCGCTGGAGCTGGTGCCGGAGATGGCCGAGCTCGGCGTGTTCGGCGCGAACCTGCCGGAAGAGTACGGCTGCGCTGGACTGAACAACGTCGCGTACGGACTGATCATGCAGGAGCTCGAGCGCGGCGATTCCGGTGTGCGCTCGTTCGCGTCGGTGCAGGGCGCGCTGGTGATGTATCCGATCTTCGCGTTCGGCAGCGAGGAGCAGAAGCGCCATTACCTGCCGAAGATGGCGCAGGGCGAGATCATCGGCTGCTTCGGTCTCACCGAGCCCGACTTCGGCTCCAACCCGGCGGGGATGATCACCCGCGCGAAGGAGCAGAAGGACGGCACGTGGGTGTTGAACGGCTCCAAGATGTGGATCACCAACGGCTCGACCGCGCACGTCGCCATCGTCTGGGCCAAGACGGGCGCCACCGACGACGACAAGTCGATTCGTGGCTTCGTCGTGCCGCGCGACACGCCGGGCTTCTCGTCGAAGGATCAGAAGGGGAAGCTCTCGCTGCGCGCGTCGGACACGAGCGAGCTGGTGTTCTCAGACTTGCAGCTCCCCGCCGACGCGATCCTGCCGAAGTCCGGCGGGCTCAAGAGCCCGCTCATGTGCCTGACCCAGGCGCGCTACGGCATCTCCTGGGGCGCGCTCGGCGCCGCGATGGCGTGCTTCGAGGAAGCGGTGAGCTATGCCGGGAATCGCGTCATGTTCGGCAAACCGATCGCCGCGTTCCAGATCCAGCAGGCGCGGCTCGCGGAGATGCTGACCGAGATAGTTAAGGGTCAGCTCCTCGCGCTCCACCTCGGCCGCCTCAAGGACGCCGGCACGTTCACGCCACAGCAGGTCTCGCTCGCCAAGCGCAACAACGTGAGCATGGCGACCGACATCGCGCGCGAGGCGCGGCGGCTGCTCGGCGCCAACGGGATCCTCGCCGAGTACGCGTCCATGCGGCACATGGCGAACCTGGAGAGCGTGTACACGTACGAGGGCACGCACGACATCCATACGCTGGTGCTCGGCCAGGCCATCACGGGGATCAGCGCTTTCGAGTGACGGCGATGTGACTTGAGGGCTCAGCCGTAATGACAATTCACAGTGTCGCCGGCATGCCTCTGTAGCGGATCACGCCGGTCAGGTTGCGGTTCACCATTTACCCGCGCACTTTTTCCGGCGCCTCCGGGGTGAT
The DNA here is from genome assembly GCA_040882285.1 of Gemmatimonadaceae bacterium. Taxonomy (NCBI): domain Bacteria; kingdom Pseudomonadati; phylum Gemmatimonadota; class Gemmatimonadia; order Gemmatimonadales; family Gemmatimonadaceae; species Gemmatimonadaceae bacterium. The sequence continues at coordinate 510,367 of JBBEBQ010000005.1, read as the reverse complement.
GCGGCACCCTGACGTTCCGTTGCGCCTCCGCACAACCGATTCCACAGGAGCGACACCCGATGCGAACTCTACGGCGACTCGAACGCGTAACGGTCCTGCTTTCCTTTGCCGCACTGGCGGCATGCACGCCGAAGGAGCCCGCGGGCACTGCGGACACGACGGTGACGGGCACGGTGCAAACGGAGCCGGCGGGACCGGTGGAGGCTTCGGGGCCGGTCGCTGACGCGCGGCCGAATCCGGCTACCGCCGCCGCGAAGGGGCAGGATCCCAACATACGACCGGCCGCCGGGACAAACGTGTCCGGAGCGACGGTTACCGCGGCGGTCCCCGCGCACAAGCAGGCCGCCGGCGCAGCCTCCAAGCAGGCCTCGGCCGACTGCGTGGTACGGTTCGACAACCGCACCGATCTCTACATCGCTACGCACGTCGACGGGAATTCGGCGGGCACGCTGGGTCCCTGGGGCGACGTGTACGCGTATGCGGTCGCCGGCCCGACGCGATTGTACGCGCGCGCGGACTTTACCGACGGCAGCATGACCACATGGGGTCCTACCATTGTCGACTGCCCGGCGGGCGGCAGGTACCACTTACGCCTTTACCCGTAGCAAAAACTCTGTGACGTGAGCTTTCGGCGTTCGTCCAGCCGCAGGGTCAGCGATGCGCGTGGAAAGAGGTCCGGGAAACCGGACCTCTTTACCGGCTCACACCGCGCACTGGAGATACCATCAAGCTCCGAGTTCTCGTCGTTGCGCTTTTCATCAGGCTACCGGGCTCCCACTAGCTGAAACGCGGCCCAGTATCGCGGATTAGTGAATTGCTTCGTGGTGCGCACGTCGTTTTGCGCGAGCCGGAGCGCTTCCGCCTTGCTGAGAGTGGGCCGACCGTCTTGGCCGAGCCAGTGCGTGTAGAACCGTTCCATGAGGAGGAGCGTCGCCGCGTCGTCCACGCTCCACAAGCTGACGAGCACACTGCGAGCGCCCTTTGCCAGGAGACCGCGTTGCAGTCCGACGGTACCCTCTGATTCACGGGATTCGCCGAGTCCGGTCTGGCAAGCGGAGAGCACGATGAGTTCAGCCGACAATCGCAGCGCGTGGTCATTGAGGAGCTCTCCCAAAGTCAGGAGCCCGTCGTGGCCCGCGCCGGGGGCTAACGCGACATAGGAGTCGCGGACTCTTGCTTTAGTGCCGTAGGCCAGACCGTGCGTGGCCAAGTGCACGACCCAGGCGTTGGAAAGCGAGTCGCGCACAACGCTCTCTGATGCCGCAGAGCCTGTTAGCACCTGTACGCCAAGCTTCGTCGCGACCCACCGTCCTTCTTCTGCGGCTCCCGGTAGCTCCGACAGTTGGTGCGAGTTTCCAGTCTCGTCGCGCACTTCGGGCATCTGAGGATTGCCGACGACGATTGCGTGGCCGCGTGCCTTTCCCGCGCCGGTGCTCGGCGTGGCCTCTCCAGCTGCCTCCGCTGCGACAAGCGCGCGGAGGGACGGCGCGTACCGGAGCGGGTTTCGCGCTCCAATCGGGATCGTGTCTCCCGGGAGTGTCAACGCCGCGAAAGGCACCTGTCCAAGCGCGCCATGCGGCACGATGACGAGCTCCGTACCAGGGGGCAGGAGCGCCTCCAGGTCGGCCGGCAGCACGCCTGCGCTCAACTCCTGTAGCGCGGCTGGCGCGGCGATCGGATCACCCGCACTACCCCCAAGGAGATCCCTACTGACCCTGTCCGGTTGCGCGATCGGAGCACGGGCCTCGCCTGCCCAAGGAGGATCCCCACGGCGTTGCCGAGCGGCGACGGCGTCGGCGCCGAGTGCTGCGCGCGCTGTCGCCATCTTTCGAGTGAGATCGGCTTTTGATTGCGCAATAGTAGGGAGAACTTCGAACGTGCCAGTCGGGCTGAGGAACCACGTCCGGAGCGTGTCGCCGTCCGTTAGATAGTAGAGAAGAGCCGTTTTGGCCGAGCGGAGTGGTGCGAGGAGCCGGCCCGCCTCGTCCGCGAGATCCGCTCCCGGGATGGTATCGCTTGCATCGAGATCCGTGACGCTCGCCCAGGACCGGCGATCCAGGAGATCCCGAAGGGCCTGCGCTCGCCCGCGCTCGGCGGCGGCGAGAGACGAGGCCACCGCGTGAGTGAATGCTAGAGAATCGCCTGGGGCGCGCTGTTCCTCCGCCAGCCGTTGCCAGGCGAGCGACCATCCGGTGTGGGTGTCGCCGCCAGTCTCGCTAAAACTCACCGCGTTCGCATCGCCGCCGGCGCTGCGCCGGATCTGCGCGAGCAGTGCTGCCGCGCTATCGAATGCCGCCGCCGCAGACCGAGCGCTGCCGTCGCTTTTCGTACGGAGGAGAACGTAACCGACGTTTTGAAAAGTCAGCGCCTCGCCCGAGCGGTTCCCAACCTCACGGTGGATCGGGAGCGCCAGCGCGTAATAGGCGAGCGCCGAATCCGGACGGCCGAGGTTGGACTGGACCGAGCCGATGTTGGTGAGCGTTATCGCCTCGCCGGAACGGTCCCCCACGTCACGCTGGATGGGGAGCGCCCGCGCATAATAGGCGAGCGCCGAATCCGGACGGCCGAGGTTGGATTGGACCAGGCCGATGTTGTTGAGCGTTGCCGCCTCGCCCGAGCGGTCCCCAACCTCACGGTGGATCGGGAGCGCCAGCGCGTAATAGGCGAGCGCCGAATCCGGACGGCCGAGGTTGGACTGGACCACGCCGATGCTGGTGAGCGTGGCCGCCTCAACTCTGCGGTCCCCCACTTCGCGCACTATGGGGAGCGCCCGCGCGTAATAGGCGAGCGCCGAATCCGGACGGCCGAGGTTGGACTGGACCGAGCCGATGTTGGTGAGCGTGGCCGCCTCGCCGGAACGGTTCCCCACTTCGCGCACTATGGGGAGCGCCCGCGCATAATAGGCGAGCGCCGAATCCGGACGGCCGAGGTCCGATTGGACCGAGCCGATGTTGTTGAGCGTTGCCGCCTCGCTGGAACGGTCCCCCACGTCACGCTGGATGGGGAGCGCCCGCGCATAATAGGCGAGCGCCGAATCCGGACGGCCGAGGTTGGACTGGACCACGCCGATGCTGGTGAGCGTGGCCGCCTCAACTCTGCGGTCCCCCACTTCGCGCACTATGGGGAGCGCCCGCGCGTAATAGGCGAGCGCCGAATCCGGACGGCCAAGACTCCTCTGCACCGCGCCGATGTTGTTGAGGGTTGTCGCCTCAACTGTGCGGTTCCCCACTTCGCGCAAGATCGGTAGCGCCCGCGCGTAATAGGCGAGCGCCGAGTCAGGCTTTCCGAGTCGGTAGTGAACTCGCGCGACGCGGTGGAAGGTGTAGGCGACATCCTCCGAGTGGTGACCTAGCTCGTATAGCGGCAGTGCTTCTCGCCAGAGTGTGAGTGCCTGGAGCAGCTGCGCGCTATCGGCGGATTGGGCAAGCGTATCCGCCCGCCAAAAAAGACTTTCCGCTCGTGCATACTCTGCACTGTCACGATTCACCGCTTGGCCAGAAGCGACAATCGGACAGAGCAGAGCAACGAGCAGAATCAACCGCAATACGAAGGGCGGCGGCGAATCGCGCGTCCTGAAATGTCCGAGGTAGTGAAAGGAGAGCTGCACGGCGGTGGGCCTCCAGCTACTCAGCGCAGAGATCCGTACGGCGAGAGATCGCGCGACCGGAGTCCGAAAAACGGAGTGGCAAGCCAACGATGCCAACGAAAGCTACGGCTTTCGTCGTGCGGCTGTACGTGTAGTGACGGCTCGCTGACGCGCGGTCGTAAGATCGTCCCGCGTACCCGATTCGGGGAAGCGGAGCGGAGGTATGCAGGCGAGGGGTCCGGGAAACCGGACCTCTTTGCGTTCGGGTGGCTAGATTTCGCGCTGAAATCCATCCCCTCAGAACGGAGCAATTCGCGGTGAAGATCGCCGTGTGCGTCAAGCGCGTCCCCGACATGGACGCCCGCTTCAGGATCTCGGCCGACGGCACGTCGCTGGACGAGGCCGGGCTCAAATTCGACATCAACGAGCCCGACGCGTGGGCCGTCGAGGCCGCTCTCCAGCTCAAGGAGAAGGCGGGGCAGGGCGAAGGCCGCCTCAAGGACGCCGGCACGTTTACGCCCCAGCAGATCTCGCTCGCCAAGCGCAACAACGTCAGCATGGCGACCGACATCGCGCGCGAGGCCCGGCGGTGACGGGGATCAACGCCTTCGAGTAGGCGCGTTCCGAATCAATGTCGCGCGAAGCAGAGGAGGAACGGAGTCTGGACAGCCTCCGCGATCGGATCCGCGAGCTGGATCTGGCGCTTGTCGCGCTGGCGGCCGAGCGCGTCGAAGTGGCGCGGGAGGTCGGGCAGCTCAAGCGGCGGCAAAAGCTGTCGACGATCGAGTACGCTCAAGAGAAGGTGGTGCTCGAGCGGGCTCGCGCCGCCGCCCAGGAGCGCGGGCTCGATCCGACGGTCGCGGAAGACGTCTTTGCCGCGTTGATCCGTGCATCGGTCACGGTGCAGGATGCGGACAATATTCGCGTGGCCGCCGTGGGCGCCGGCAGAAACGCGGTCATCGTCGGCGGCGCCGGCCGCATGGGCCGGTGGTTCGCCCGCTTCCTCTCGGCGCAGGGCTACACCAGCGGCGCGCTCGATCCGGCCGCGCCGGCGGACGAAAATGAGTGGGCCGGCGGCGTGCTCCCTTCGGCGGATCTCATAGTCTGCTCGACTCCGCCCGGCGCGACGGCGCAACTCTACGCCGAGTGGTCGCGAGATCCGCCGGCTGGAGTCGTAGTGGACATCGCCAGTATCAAGGCCCCGCTGCTGGAGCCGATCCGCGCGCTGCAGCGCGCCGGCGGCCGCGTGGCTTCGATCCACCCCATGTTCGGCCCGTCAACCGTTCTGCTGCGGGACGCCGACGTCGTGATCTGCGATACGGGCGATTCCGAAGCAACCACCGTCGTGGAGCAGATCTTCCTGCCGACCACCGCCCGGATCGTGCACATGGGGTTGGCGGATCACGACCGCATCATGGCCGATCTGCTCAGTCTGTCGCACGCCGCCGCCATCGCTTTCGCGCTGGCGCTCCCTGAGACGGAGCACCCGGTTCGCAGCACCACCTTTCAGGGGCTCGAGTCGCTGGCCGCGGCGGTCGTGCGCGAGAGTCCCGACGTGTACTACGAGATCCAGGCCATGAATCCCCATTCGGCGGTCGCGCTCGAACGACTTCGTACCGCTCTGGATCGCATAGTCGCCGCCGTCATGGCGCGGGATTCGGGAGCTTTCCAGGCGTTGCTGGAGGAGGGACGGCGGCGCACACCGGAGGAGAAGTAGCTCCGGCTGTGCGGGAATTCGTCTGGACTCGCTACACCCCGGATGATGTAGCCGACGATCTCAATTGATCGCGGCGAGGACGCGCCCGACGAACGCATCGAGTGCGCCGTTGTCTATCCAGCGCGCAACGACCACCAGATCGTTCTCCGGATCCACGTAGATCAGGTTGGTGCCGTTCCCCAGGTGCATGAACGCCGACCCCGGCGCGCTCGGCAGCCGCTTGCGATCGGTGTTGAGGAACCAGTTCATGAAGCCGTAGTCGGTCTGCGCGGGCGTGGGCGTGAGCGCCATCCGCACCCAGCGCTCGGACAGGATCTGCCGTCCCGCCCACACTCCGCGGCGCAGCGTCAGCAGCCCAAACCGCGCCTGGTCGTACGCGCTGATGAACATCCCGCCGCCCCAGTGCCCGCCGCCCGAGACGGATTGCACGGGCACGCCGTCGAGCACGATCCAGGAATTGTCGTAGCCGTACCAGCGCCAGGTGCGCGATGCGCCGATCGGATCCATCACGTATTCCGCGAGCACCTGCGGCAGCGGCCGCCGCCAGACGTTGAGCGCCGCGAGCGCGAGCGCGTTCACCCGAACGTCGTTGTATTCGTACGAGCTGCCCGGCGCCCTGCGCTCCCGCGTGAGCCAGGCCGACCGATCGGCGTCCGGCCGGTCCGCCCAGTCCGGCTTGCCCCACAGCGTCCCCTCCCAGTCGCTCGTCTGCCGGAGGAGATCGTTCCAGGTGATTCGGCGATTGTGCGGCGTGTCGAAGGGGTGGATGATTCCGGGATCGCCGCCCGTGACGTCGGCCGACGATCGCGGAGCGTGCGACAGCGCCACGACGGGCGCCATGTCCAGATGGACGGGCCGGCCGAGGTCCGGGATCAGTCCGCGGTCGAACGCGACTCCCACTACCGACGACAGGAAGCTCTTCGTGACGCTGAACGTCATGTCCACCCGGGCCGGGTCGCCCCACTCCGCCACGACGTACCCGCGGCGGATGATCAGCCCGGTCGGGTCGCTCCGCTCCTTGAACGGACCCACGGCGTCGCCGAACGGCTCGCGCCCGAACGACTGCACGTGCGCGAGCAGCAGGTCGCGGGGCGCCCTGGATTCGCTGGATACCGCGAACGCGACCGCGGCCGCGACGCGCGCTGAGTCCATGCCGGCCTGGCTCGGGCTTCGGTGCTCCCAACGCCCGTCCGCGCCCGGATAGTAGGCGGCGTCGCTCGGCCTCTGCTGCGCTTGCAGATCTGGAATCGCCGTGGTCGCAGCGATGCAGACGATGGCGAGGAGAGCAACGCGCGTCCTATGCGTCACGAACCCCGCGCTCCATCCAGTGGTCAGTGAAAATCGGGCCCGTGGTGACTTCCTAATTGTCATGCTCCTTTTCATTCCCATCGGTCAAGGCGGCGGACAACGTCGTGGAGTACATACGCGCCGTTGGGTAAAACAATGCGCGGCCGGGCAAACTCTCGGAAGGGCATGTGGAACGGCGGTCGGGATTCCGACCTTGGCGCGGCCTGTCGGATTCCCGGGGATGTTACGTGACCAGCGGCATCACTTGCGCGGCGAATCGCTCCATTTCTTCGAGTTGAGGACTGCACTGAAGCAGTAAAAGGTCGACGCCGACCTCCTCGAACGCGCGGATCCGCTCGGCGACCTGTTCCGGCGTGCCCACCAGCCCGGCGCGAAGTCCGCGGTTCGACACCGAGTAGTCCTCTAGCGACAGCTGCTGGTCCAGCTTGGAGTTCCGGATGAATTCCAGGTAGTTGCCGTACCCGGGAGAGCCGGGCATAACGCTCGTGACCCGCTTCAGTTCGTCGCGCGCTTCAGATTCAGTATCGCGCACGATCGAGTAAGCAGCCATCCCGAACGATAGCGGTGCGAGCGGGGGGCCGGTCTCCTTCTCCGAGGCCGCAGCCGACGCTTCCTCGCGCCGGCGACGCATGTCGGCAATTTTCGGGGCGATGCGGTCGGGTGGGTCGCCGTGCATCACGTAGGCGTCGCAGCGCCGTGTAATGAGCGACTTCGCGGTTTCGCTTTCGCCTCCGGCGTAGATCGTGGGACGCACGCGCGTTGCGGACGACACTGGCTTGGGCTCGAGGACCGTCTCCTCCGTCCGGTAGTATCGGCCGTCATAGCTGAACAGTGGCGTGCGCCACGCCCCACCGAGCACGCTCAGCCACTCCTCGGTGCGGGCGTACCGGTCGTCGTGCTCGTCGAAATGCACGCCGTATCGCCGGGCCTCGTCCCGCCACCAGCTCGACACCACATTGAGAGACAGGCGGCCATTCGAGATGCGGTCGATGTTCGCCGCTTGCTTGGCGAGGATCGCCGGCTGGTGGAACGTCGGGCGCACGGCCACCATGAGCTCGAGTCGCTCCGTGACCGCCGCCAGGGCCGCCGCAGTCGACCACGCGTCGAGACACGGCGCGTCGATGCCTTTGATGTCGTTGAGGTATAGCTCGGCGACCAGTGTCAGAGCATATCCAAGCTCCTCGCTCCGGCGGGCCAGGCGGGACGAATATTCCCAGGACGCCTCCATACCTTCGTCGTGGACGTTTCTGAGCCAGCCGCCGAAGACGGGCAACCAGTAGCCGTAGCGCATGGTTATACGGCAGCCAAGGCAGCGGCGTTTCCGGAGCCTCGAAGCGCTGCCCCGGGAAGCCGCGTCTCCAGATAGTCAACCAGCCGGGCGAAAGGGTCGAACCCAATCACGCGCACCGGATCGCTCACGAAGTTCGACAGAGCGTTGATGTCGTAGAAATAGTGCCTGCCGTCCCGGTCGTCGACGAGGTACTCGATTCCCCCCACGTCAAGCCCGACACGGTCAGCTATGCGTTCCACCTCTGCGATTATCGCAGGTGCAGGCCTGCTCTCCTCCACGCGCATGCCGTTCGTCTCGGCGTCGACCGCGCACGCGGATCGCGATAGCTCCTCGCCACCGACGGTCTGGCACACATCGGCGGGACAGAGGTTGAACGAATCGCCAGCGGGGTACACGTTGATGGCGTACAGAAACTTCCCGTCCAGTACTTCCACACGCGTGATGCGACCGTCGCGCAGAGGCGCCAGTTCCTGCACGAGTGCGGTGTGATCCAGTCCCAGATCGAACTCGCCGCGTTCGGCCGCCGCCACGAGATCGCTCGCGGTATCGAACCGCACGATCCCTGCTCCGCTTCCTCCGATGTTCGCCTTTACCACTACGGGGAACCGAAGCGCTCGCGCCGCGCTGGCAGCCTGGCGCAAGTCGTTGATTGCGAACGCCCGCGGATAGGGCAAACCGAGCTCACGGAGCACGTCGAGCTGAGTCGCTTTCGACAGCTCCAGCGCATAGACGGCCGATCCGTTTACCACCGGCACGCCCAGAAGCTCTAAGTGTTTGAGCCAGTGGAGCGTGTAGAATGTTGTCTGCGCGTGACCACGGAGGTAAGCGGAAGGGCTCGCACGGTTGAAGACGAGCGAATATGAGCTTTTACTCTCCGACGGGTCGTAGCAGTGTGACGCAGCATCCACCGGGACGTATTCGATTCCTCGTCGCTCGAGCTCGGCGAAGAGGGGCCGGAACCAGTCCGGGTGCTCGTAAAAGATTGCGATGGGCTTCATGGGCGGATTGGTAAACGTTGACGGGCAAAAGAAAAGCGCCTCGATCCGGAAGGGTCGGGGCGCTGGACCGGCGAAGCCGGTGACTTTACACGAAAATTCTACGTGCGTGCGCTCTTTCCCCCGCCGGCCCAATGGGCGGCGTGGCAACAGATGCAGCAACACATTCTGGCGGTGTGAGCGACGTGGTTCATACGCCGCAGACTAACCGGCTGGTCTCGCGGCGTCAACGACCGCGGTGGTTTTTGTCGAGTGCGGGTGCCTTCGGCGCGATCCTCTCGGCTTCCGCTTCGACTGGTCGGCGGCGCTCCGGGAGCCGGGCGCGCAAGTGACGTCTCGTTGACGGTCTATCGTAGGATTCCGTATACCCGATTCGGGAGCGGAGCGAGCGAAGGTAGACGGCAGGAGGTCCGGGCGACCGGACCTTTTTCCATTCGAGTGGCTATCTTTCGCGCTAAAATCGATCCCCTCAGAACGGAGTTATCGCGGTGAAGATCGCCGTGTGCGTCAAGCGCGTCCCCGACATGGACGCCCGCTTCAGGATCTCGGCCGACGGCACGTCGCTGGACGAGGCGGGGCTCAAATTCGACATCAACGAGCCCGACGCGTGGGCCGTCGAGGCCGGTCTCCAGCTCAAGGAGAAGGCGGGTCAGGGCGAAGTCGTAGTGCTCTCGCTCGGTCCCCCCGCGGTGCAGGAGACGATCCGCAAGGCGCTGAGCATGGGCGCCGACCGTGGCATCCACCTCGCCGCGGACCGCGTTCCGTTCGACGGCTTCTCCATCGCGCGCGCCATTGCCGCCGAGCTGAAGGACGGGGGCTACGATCTCATCCTGTTCGGGAAGATGTCTCCGGATTCTTCCAACGGGATCGTCGGGGCGATCGTGGCGGAGCTGCTCGACTACGCCTGCGTGACCGCGGTCTCCGGTCTGGAGATGGCCGACGGTGGCGGCACTGCCAAGCGCGAGCTCGAAGGCGCGCAGGAGTTCGTCGAGTTTACGCTGCCCGCGGTGCTCACCGTGGACGAAGGGTTGAACACGGCTCGGTATCCGTCGTTGAAGGGGATCATGGCCGCGAAAAAAAAGCCAATGGAGAGCAAGCCGGCACAACTCGGCGAGCCGATGGTGACCATCAAATCATTGGAGATGCCCCCCGACCGGCCGCCCGGAAAGATCGTCGGCGAGGGCGCCGCGGCCGTGCCGGAGCTGGTTCGGCTTCTCCAAACAGAAGCGAAGGTGCTCTGATGGCGAACATTCTTGCATTCGCGGAGCAGCGCTCCGGAGAGTTGCGCAAGGTGGCGCTCGAGAACGTCACCGCCGCGCGCGCGCTGGCCGACGCCACCGGCGGAGAAGTGCACGCCCTGCTCGTGGGCGCGCCGGGGATCGCGCAGAAAGCGGAGCAGCTCGGCAAGCACGGCGCCGACGTCGTGCTCGTGTGCGAGCACGATGCGCTCGGCGATTACAACGCAGAAGCTGTCGCGGCGCTCGCCGCCGACCGGATCAAGTCGGGCGGATACCGCGTGGCGGTGTTCTCCACTTCCGCGCAGGGACGTGATCTGCTCCCGCGGGTCGCGGCGAAGCTCGGTGTCGGCGTCGTGACCGACGTGACCGAAGCGCGCATCGAAGGCGACGCCGTGATCGTCAAGCATCCGATCAACATCGGCAAGGTCATCGCGACCGCGTCCATCGCCAGCACTCCGGCCGTGATTGGCCTGCGACCGGGCAACACGACGCTCGTCGAGAATCCGAAGGCGGCGAAGGTCGAGCAGGTGCAGCCCGTGGGCGATCCGTCGGCCGCGCGCGTGAAGGTGAAGGAGATGAAGCAGGGCGCGTCGGCCAAGCTCGACATCGGCGATGCGCCGGTGGTGATCGCCGGCGGCCGCGGACTCAAATCGGCCGAAGGGTTCAAGCTCGCCGAGGATCTGGCGGACGCGTTCGGCAACGCCGCGGTCGGCGCGACGCGCGCGGTATGCGACGACGGCTGGCGGCCGCACTCGGAGCAGATCGGACAGACGGGGCGAGTCGTGAGCCCCGATCTCTACATCGCCGTCGGAATCTCCGGCGCGATTCAGCACCTGGCGGGAATGCGCACGTCGCGCACGATCGTCGCGATCAACAAGGACAAGGAAGCGCCGATCTTCAAGATCGCCGACTACGGCATCGTCGGCGACGTGGCCGAGGTGCTGCCCGCGCTCACCGCGGCGGTGCGCGAAGCGCGGAAGTCGCACTGATGGCGGACGGCCGCCTGCCGATCATCCCGGCGAAATACCAGCCGGAGCTGCCGGTCGAGCGGTTCATCGCCGGCGGAGCGCCTGACCCGGAGCACGTTCCGATGGACGTCGTGTTCGTCGGCGGCGGACCGGCCGGCCTCGCGGGCGCCATCGAGCTCGCGCGGCTGGTCAAGCGCGACAATGAGGCCGGTGGCGCACTCGGTGACATTCAGATCGCCGTGCTCGAGAAAGCGCAGGCGCTCGGGGAGCATACTTTGTCCGGCGCGGTGGTGAATCCGCGCGCGATGCGCGAGCTGTTCCCGGACCTCGCCGACAAGGATTTCCCGTTTCGCGGCCCGGTGACCGGCGAGCGCGTGTATTTCATGACGGGCTCGCAGGCGCTGCGGATTCCGACGCCGCCCACGATGCAGAATCACGGCTACTTCATCGCGTCGGCGTGCGAGGTCGTGCGCTGGCTCGGCGAGCGCGCGGAGGAGCTGGGCGTAAACGTCTTCACCGGCTTCCCGGCCGCGTCGCTGTTGACGGAAGGGGGGAAGGTGACGGGCGTGCGAACCGCGGAGGCGGGGCTCGCGCGCGACGGCACGCACGGAGCGGGTTATGCGCCGGCCACGGACATCACGGCGCGGGTGACCGTTCTCTCCGAGGGCACGCGCGGCTCTCTGTCGCAGGCGTGGTTGAAGTCGAGCGGCATCGGATCCGAGAACCCGCAGATCTACGCGCTGGGCGTGAAGGAGATCTGGGAGACCAAGCAGCCGCTCGACGCGATCGTGCACACGCTCGGCTGGCCGCTGCCCACAAGCGCGTTCGGCGGGAGCTTCATGTATCCGCTCTCGCCCAACACCGTCGCGCTCGGGCTAGTGGTAGGTATGGATTACAAGGACGCGTCGCTCGACGTGCACGAGCTGCTCCAGCGGATGAAGCAGCACAAGCTGTTCAAAGAATACCTGGACGGCGGCGAGATGGTGGAGTGGGGCGCGAAGACCATTCCCGAGGGCGGCTACTACGCGCTGCCGCAACGGAAGAGCGGCGATGGCGTGCTGATCGTGGGAGACGCAGCGGGATACGTGGAAGTCGCGTCGCTCAAGGGCGTGCACTACGCGATGCAGTCGGGGATGTACGCCGCGCGCGCGATATTCGACGCGCTGAAGAAGGGCGATACGTCCGCGGCCGCGTTGTCCGCGTACGACCGCGCGATCGACGCGAGCTATGTCACCGAGGACCTGCGCAAGCGCCGCAACATGCGGTTGGCGTTCCAGAAGTACGGCTTCTACCTGGGCGGCGCGATGGCCACGCTCATGACACTGACCAACGGCGCGTTCCCCGGCGGGAAAATCGAATCGCACCGCGACTCGGATGCGCCGCGGCAGACTGGAAATGGCGAGCGGTTCGTCCCCGATGGCAAGCTGACGTTTAGCAAGCTGGACGCGGTGTACAAGTCGGGCAACGCCACGCGCGACGACATTCCCTCACATCTGATCGTCGGCGCGGACGTCCCCGCGCAAGTCGCCGAGCTGTACGTGCACATGTGTCCGGCCGGCGTGTACGAGCGCGACGGTGAGCGGCTGGTCGTGAATCCCGCGAACTGTATCGACTGCAAGGCAACCGATGTGATCGGGCCGCGGTGGACTCCGCGCGAAGGCGGGAGCGGTCCGCGCTATCGACAGATGTAGCTGACTTGCCTCCGCGCTAGCCGCTTCACACCGGCTTCGCCCTGCGGGGCACTACGAGACAGCCGAGGGCCTGGGGACAATCGAGCACGAGCGTGTCGTCCGGTGCGCGCCGCATCGCCCAGATTATCGCGGCGTCCCCGCCGGCTCCGGCCAGCATCAGCACGCCGAAACCGGACGCGAACGGCACATCCAGCAGGACACCGGCGACCATCGGCAGTGCGCCGAGCGCCAGCCCGGGCAGCGCGGCCGTCCAGCGGTAGGCGCGCGCCGTCACGGGGACTAGCGCCCGCGCGAAGGGCGTGACCGTGCGCCACCGAACGCCCATCCGGATGGCCTTCCAGGGCGCGCCGCCGAAGTACCGGAAGCCGATGGCGTGTAGCACCTCATGCGCGATCACCGCGAGGCCGATCACGAGAAAGAAAGCGCCACCGTCGAAAATCACGTCGGGAATGGCCTCGGCGGGACGGCCCCAGATCACGCTGTGGCTGCCGACGACGACCGCTAGCGCCACCGCGAGGAATCCGAGCGCGATCAGATGCGCCTGCACGTGACCCACCGTGCAGCGCGTGGGTGAGTCTGTTTTCGAATCGAGGGTCATGTCCTGACGGCTTGAGCTTGAAACCCCGGTCCGTGCCGCCTCCGTCTCCATAAAGAAAAGACGGTCGACACCCCAATTCGTCATTTGGCACACGGGAATTCAGCGGGTGTGCCGCTCGATCCGGTAAATGGTGATCGTCTGCTGGATCTCGCCCGACCGGAACCCACGCACGTCCCTGTCGGCAATGAGCAGGCCCCGCGTTTCCATTTCCGTGATGAAATCGGGGAAGGCGATACGTCCCGGATCGGCGATCAGCGCAATACCGGCGCTCGCCATGACCCGGTCGATCGCGCCCGCCACCATCGCGGGATAGCGTGGCTCGTACATCACGTCCGCGGCCAGCACGACATCAAAGGTCCCGAGATCCGTCGGGATCGCCGACCAGTCCACGTGCCGTGTCTTCACGAGCTGGGCCGCGTTGACGCGCGTGTTCAGCTCGGTGAAAAGGAGGGCGTCGTCGTAGTAATCCGTCGCCAGCACGTCGAACCCGCTGATCGCCGCCGCGCACGCGCACAGCCCCGAGCCGCACCCCAACTCGATCAGCGAGCGGCCCGCGCCTTTCTCTTCCAGCAGCCGCTCCGCCAGCATCATGGACGACGGCCAGATGTCGGCCCAGTACGGCAGCCGCTCGTCCTTCACGTAATCGGCTTCGGTGATAAGGTCGTCGGCGTTGCGCGGGCGCAGGATGACCAGCTCGCGTTCGCCGATCGTGAACACCTCCTCGACGGTGTCGAACTCGCGCTCCAGCCGCGAGCGCAGCTCATCGGTCACGCGTGCAGCTCGAATCGCTCGGCGAGGTGCGCGTCGGGATCCAGCGGGAGCGCGGTGACGAGCTCGCCGAGGTCGATCGCGCGGCCGGCCGGCACGACCAGGAGCGCGTTGGCGGCGGCCATCGAGGATAGAATGCCGGAGCCCTGCGGGCCCGTGGAGCGCGCGTGCAGCTCGCCGTTCTCGGCGCGCGTCAGAATGCCGCGGATCAGGTGCGTCATGGACTCCGAACCCTTGAACGGCTCGGCGGCGATCGCCGTGACGGGTCGCGGGTAGAGCCGCAGCGCGCCGCTCATCTTGCGCAGCATCGGCCGGATGAACAGCTCGCCGCCGATGAGAGCGGACACCGGATTTCCCGGCAGCCCGAGCCAGGGAGTTCCGTTCACCGAGCCGAACGCGATGTTCGCCCCCGGCCGCATGCGCACCTTCCAGAAGACGATCTCCCCGCCCATGGCCTCGATCACCGCGCGGGTATGGTCGAACTCACCGACGGATATCCCGCCGCTCGTGATGACGAGATCGCAATCTGATGCTTCGTCCAGCGCCGCTCGCAGCGCCGCCGGATCGTCGGCGATGAGTCCGTTGTCCACCGGCACGCCGCCGCTCTCGCGCACGAGCGCGGCGAGCGAGTAGCTGTTGCTCGAGACGATGCTTCGCCCGGCCTGCGCGCCCGCGAGGTCCTCGACCCGCACCAGCTCGTCGCCGGTGCTGACGATCGCGACCAGCGGCATCGCGTGGACCGGAACTCTGCTCATCCCGATCGACGCGAGCACGCCGATGTGCGGCGCCAGCAGCCGCGTGCCACGCGTGATAACCGTTTGTCCTTCGACGATGTCTTCCGCGCGCCGGCGCACGTTCCTGCCGGCGTCGCGCGCGTCGTTGATCGTGACGACGCCGTCGCTCTCGCTCGTGTCCTCGATGCGAACGACCGTGTCGGCGCCGGCCGGGACAGGCGCGCCCGTCATGATCTTCATCGCCTCACGCGGCTCGAGCGCGCGCTCAGCGAGACCGCCGGCCCTGATCGTCGCGGATACGCGGAGCTTCGCGCCCGCGGCGACGTCGCTCGCGCGCACCGCGTATCCGTCCATCGAGGAATTGTCCCACGGCGGAATCGCGAGCGACGACGTCACGTCTCTCGCGGCGAATCTCCCGAGCGCGTCCTCCAGGTGGACCGCGGCGACGTCGAGCGGAGCGACCGCCGCCAGAACCGTCTCCACGGCTTCGGCGACGCCCAGCATCAGCGCGCCGGCAGGGGAGACTCGGCCAGCAGGCGCACCATCGTCTGGATCGCGGCCGTCACGGCGGACGTCGGCACGAGATAGTTGTTGGCGATGAAGCTGTAGATCAGAGTGGAGCCACCCACGGTGCGCACGTAGCCGCTGAACGCGCGCACGGACGCGAGCGTGCCCGTCTTCCCGTGCGCGTTGCGCTCGGCCACCGTGCCGCGCAGCCAGGTTCGCACCGTGCCGCTCACGCCGACCACGGGCAGCGCCTCGTGGAAGATCGTCCCGTACGGATGCTGCTGCATGACCGAGAGCACCCGGACCATCGTCGCGGGCGTGACGTAGTTCTGCCGCGACAGGCCGCTCCCGTCGCGCACGCGGAACTCCATGCTGTCCACGCCCCACTCGAGCAGCTGCCGGCGAACGACGGCCGCGCCGCTGTCGGGCCGGCCCACGCCGGTGAGTTCCAGCCCGATCGTGCGCAGGATGATCTCCGCGATCTGGTTCTGCGACGGCTGGAGCATCGCGCCCAGGATCTCGCTCAGCGGCGGCGACTGGAGCACGAACAACGTCTCGGCGGGCGCGAGCAGCGAGTCGACGCGGCCGCTGTCGCTCGCCAGGATTCCGTCGTGCGCGATCCCGCCCTGGCGCAGCGCGACCGACAGCGCCTTGAGATACGCCCGCCGTGGATCCGTTGCCGGCTTGATTGATTCCACCTGTGGTCCCGACTCGGTGAGCATCTCGATCGCCTCGAGCCCTTCGTTGAACACCAGGTCGTCGATGCCCGCGCCGTAACCCTCGCCGAGATCGTCGTACTCCCAGCCGTAGCCGTAGATGGAGCCGGGGAAGGCGTCGCCGCTGGCGACGATCGGGCCGCTGAAGCTGGTGATGCCGCGCGCGCGCAGCGAATCGGCGACGGCGCGGAGCGGCGTCAGCGGATCCGGATGGAACCGCGCGCTGACCGTCGGATCGCCTCGCCCCGTGACCAGCAGCTCCGAGCAACGCCCGCGCGCTGCGGGGCAGCGCGCGGCGAACGTCGTGCGGAAGCGGAAGTCCGGGCCGAGGAGGTGCAGCGCCACCGCGCCCGTCAGCACTTTCATGTTCGACGCGGGCATCACCAGCTTGCGCGGGTTGAGCGAGTACAGCGTGTCGCCCGCCGCGGGGTCGACGATGAGCGCGCCCCACATCGCGGTGCGGAACTTCGGATCGTGAAAGACGGAGTCTCCGGTGCGGGCGATGGCAAGCCGGGCGTCGACTTCCGGAGCGACCACCACCGGCGCGGGATCGATCGACGGAGTCGCAACGATCGGCGGAGGCACGCGGGTCGCGGGCGCGCAGGCCGCGACCAGCACCGCCGCGGCTATGAGCCGCGCGCCAGCGGGGAAGCGACAGGGCGGCATTCTAGTCTCCGGTGTACGTGGCGCTGAGCGTCGAGTCTTCCGCGACGGTCACGCGTGTCACGGACGCGCGTCCGTTCAGCCGCTGCTGCACGCGCGCAAAGATGAAGCGCGCCAGATTCTCCCCGCTCGGGATCAACTTGCCGTCCGCGAACTCCGGCACGTCGGCGTTGATGTTGCGGTGGTCGAACCGGTCGCTCACTTCCTCGCGCAGGATCGTGTCGAGCGCGCCGAGGTCTACCACAAAGCCCGTCTCCGGATCTATCTCGCCGGAGACCGTGACCTCGCACGCGTAGTTGTGGCCGTGGTAACTGAGTCGCGAGCAGGAGCCGAAGACCTCGAGGTTTTTCTCCTCGGACCAGTCGGGCCGGCGGTACCGGTGTGCCGCGGCGAAGGTAACGCGGCGGGTGAGGCTTGCGAGGGGCACTGGAATGGTGACTGGTGACTAGTGACTAGTGACTAGTGACAGCGGTACATCCGGAGACTGGGATAGTAGCGTTGTGGTAGTCACTAGTCACTAATCACTAGTCACCACTTAGTCACTGCCGCTCCGGCGGTGCCTCATCCCGTCCCTCGGGCGTCGGCCCGCTCGGCGGCGTCCACGGCGCGCCGCTCTCGGTGGCTTCGCTCGCGTCGGTCGTGCCGAAGAGCTCGGTGTCCACATCCTCGGCCAGATGCTCCGCTTCGTCGCTGGACTGCGGCGGCCGGTCGCCGAACATCCTCCCTTCGTGCATCTCCTCGTTCGCGATGTGATCGTCGATGGCTTCGGGACTCTCCGCCCGCCGGATGGGATCGACCACGATCTCGTTGTCGTACTCCGTGAGGCCGAGGCCGTCGCTCAGGATGTGATCGGCGATCCGGCGCTCGCCGTCGGTCCCGACGCGGCCGGACACCCGCACGCGCCCGTCCCGCACTTCCACCAGCAGATCGTCGGCGTCGATCGCCGTGTCGTCCGCCAGCCGGTCGCGCACCAGGCGGTGCAGCTCCTGGTCGTCCAGGTCCCGGATCTCGTCCGTGTTGTCGAAGTCGTGCTGCATTCCTGCTCCCGTGTCAGCGGAAGAACAGGTACGACGCTCCTATCGTCAACGCGACGTTGTTCTTCCAGAAATTTGTCGACTGCCGCGGGCCGACGACGGACGTGCCGTCCGACGTCGTAGCGTAGTACGCGGGCGGGTACTCCAGCCTGTAGAGATACGCGTCCAGTCCCAGCCGCAGCGCGAACCGTCCGCCGGGCACGTACCGCAGGCCGGCGCCGTAGGTAATCGCAAAGGGGGTGCCGAACCGGTACGGGTCGCCCTCGACGTCCTTTCCGCCGCTCACCACGCCGATCCCGGCGTTGACGGTCGGGACCAGCCGGCGCCAGCTCTTCTGGCCCGTGAGGTTGACCGATATCCCCGCATCCAGCATGTACAGCGGCGCGGAGTGGACGCCCAGGTCGCGCGAGTCGGCGGGCTGCGAGGGGTCGACCGCGCGGCGCTCCGAGTCCACGTACGCGAGGCGGAACATCAGCTGCGCCGGCCCGCCGACGCGCAGCTCGTACCGCAGACCGGCCATCGGCCCGCCCTGCGGCGCGACGCCGGCCGGATCCTCGCCGGCGTTGTACATCCCGCCGAACAAGGTCAGCTCGTGCTTGTACTCCAGGTCGCGGAATGGCGAGCGCTCCGGCGGATATCCGACCTGCGCGTGCGCGGACGCGGGAGCGGCGAGCGCGATGCACGCGAGCGCCGCGATGACGAACGATTCAGTCGAGTTCACGAAGGTCAACTCCGGTCATTTCCTGAGGCTTGTCGATACCCATCATCGCCAGCAAAGTCGGTCCAACGTCGCACAGCGCGCCACCCTGCCGCAGAGGCCCGGGGTCGGCGCCGTACAACACGATCGGCACCGGGTTGGTGGTGTGCGCCGTGTGCGGACCGCCCGTCGCCGGGTCGATCATAAGCTCGGCGTTGCCGTGGTCCGCGGTAACGATCAGCCGCGTCCCCGTCCGGTCGCACGCCTGCACGACGCGGCCGAGACATTCGTCCACGGCCTCCACCGCGCGAATAGTAGCGGGAATGGAGCCGCTGTGCCCGACCATGTCGGCATTGGCGAAGTTGCACAGCAGGAAATCGTGCGACTTCCGGTCGATCGCGCCGCACAGCGCTTCCGAGACTCCGTGCGCGCTCATCTCCGGCTTGAGATCGTACGTCGCGACCTTCGGACTGGGAATGAGCACGCGATCCTCACCGCGAACCGGCGGCTCGTTGCCCCCGTTGAAGAAGTAAGTCACGTGCGGATACTTCTCCGTTTCCGCCGTCTTGAGGATCGATCTCTCGCGCTCGGCCAGCACCTGCACCACGATCCGCGCCATCGACTGCGGCTCGAACGCGACCGGGAGATTGAAGCGCGGGTCGTACACGGTCATCGTCGTGACCGACACGTCGGGGCGGTGCCGCGCGTCGAACCCGTCGAAATCCGGCTCGATCAACGCGCGCACCATCTGCCGCATCCGGTCGGACCGGAAGTTGAAGCAGATCACCGCGTCGCCGCTGCGCATCGGCGCGCGGGGCGTGCCGTGGTCGGCGATCACCACGGGCAGCATGAACTCGTCGGTCAGCCCGGCGGTGTACGACGCGAGCACGGCGTCGCGCGGGTCGGAGACCGCCGGACCGGCGCCCTGCACGGCCGCCCGATAGAACAGCTGCGTTCTGTCCCAGCGGCGGTCGCGGTCCATGCCGTAGTACCGGCCGCCGATGCTGGCGATGAACGCGCGCCCGCGCGCGTGCGCGATCAGCTCGTCGAGGTACGCCAGCCCGGACGTCGGCATCGTGTCGCGCCCGTCGAGCAGCGCGTGAATGGCGACGCGCCTCACCCCCGCGCGCTCGGCGAGATCGATGAGCGCGAACAGATGCCGGTCGAGCGCGTGCACCCCGCCGCATCCGACGAGCCCCATGAGGTGCAGCGTCGCATCGCGCGCCCTCACCTGCTCGCACGCGGCCACGAGCGCCGGATTCGTGAAGAAGGACCCGTCCTCGATGGACGTGTTGATGCGCACGAGGTCCTGCATCACCACGCGGCCGGCGCCGAGGTTCAGGTGGCCTACCTCGCTGTTGCCCATCTGCCCGTGCGGCAGTCCAACCCGCAGACCTGACGCCTCGAGCAGCGTCCTTGAGGGAAGCGACCAGAGGCCGTCCCACGCGGGCGTGGTGGCGAGGGCGATCGCGTTACCCTCACGGGCCTCGCGGAAGCCCCATCCATCGAGAACGACGAGCGCGACAGGGCGGTTCAAAGTGATATTGGCGGGGTATGCTGACGGTGATATGTTCGACCGCCCGTGAGTTGCTCAATCTAACCCGGATTCATCTGCCCTCTCCAGCGATCCAGCTGCTTCTCGTCGCCGTGCTGGTCTCGGCCCACCCGGCTCAGGCCCAGGACACGATCCGGCCGCCTGCGACGCGGACCGTGATTCCCGCTCGCCCGGCCGTGCTGCGCGCCTCGCCGGACGGCAGGCCCACCGCGCGCGTCGACACGAGCGCGCGGCTCGAGGTGCTCGCGCGCGACCGCAACTGGCTCCGGGTGCGGACCGAGGGATGGGTCCTCGCGACCGACATGCTCCCGGCGGACTCCGGCGAGCTGACTCGCATGAGCGCGGCGGACCTGCGCGCGGACTCGGCGGGCAGCCGCGGGAAGCTCGTCCGCTGGGCGGTCGAGTTCGTCGCGCTGCGCACGGCCGATCCGCTCCGCAAAGGGCTCGTCGACGGCGAGCCGTACATCCTCGCGCAGGGTCCCGGCGAAGAGCGCTCGCTGCTCTACATCGCGGTTCCGCCCTCGCTGCTCGGCATGGCTCGTGCGATCCCGCCGCTCGCGCAGCTCACCATCGTCGCCCGGATACGTTTCGGCCGGAGCGACCCGATCGGCGTTCCGGTGCTCGATCTTCAGGCCCTCACCCGCGCTCAATGACCGATCCCGATTCCGACCGCAGACAGGGTGAATTCCGCAGCGACCGGCGCCGCGCCGGCTGGCGCGACTTCAGGCGCAGCTACCCAGGGTTCATCTTCACGATGGTGCTCGGCGTCGCCGCGCTCATCGCGATCGACGGCTGGCTCGTGTACAAGCGATTCGCGTACACGAAGGAAGTCGAGCGGCTGCGCGCGAGCATGAGCGCGGCGGAGCGGCAGAAGACCGATCTCATCATCGCCGCGGAGCAGGACAAGCTGCGCATGGCGGTCGAGCTGGCGCGCAGGCAGGCGCAGCTCGCCAAGCGCATTCACCTGTCGATCCCCGTGGACAGCGGGCGGATATACCTCGAGCGCGAAGGCGCGATACTCCGGGAGATGCCCGCGGAGGTTGGACCGGAGCGCTCGGTCGGAACGCCGCCCGACACGATTCACATCGCGATCCCGCGCGGCGAGCGCACGATCGTCGAAGTTCTCGCCGGCGAATCGTGGAACGTACCCGCGTGGGTGTACGCGGACAGGAAGCTCCCGGGATCAGGGGGCCCGGTGCGGGGTGCGCTCGGACCGATAGCGTTGCTGCTTGACGGCGGCACCGTGATCTATTCGCTGCCGAGCGCCGGTCCGCTCGCGGATTCGTCGTACGTGCTACCCGGAAGCGTGCGCGCGAGCGAAGCCGATCTGAAGGCCATCGTAGAGAACCTTTCCCCCGGTACGAAGGTATTCTTCTACTGACATGTCCATCGTAGACGCATTCAGGTTCGGCGGGCGCAACGCCTGGCTCCTGGTCGGCGGATTCACCGTCGCCGCGGCGCCCAGCGCCGTGCTGGTGACTCGCACCGCGGAGCTCCGGTACGAGCGCGACGTCAACCGCATGGTCTTCAACGACAACCTCGGCGTGCTCGAGGAAGTCAGGGCCAAGATCGGCACGACCACCGACAGCCTGAAGAACGTGCTCGCCGCTGCCCCCGTCGCGGCCGCCGACCAGCCGTACATCGTGATCAGCATCGCCGAGCGAAAGCTCTGGTTCAAGCGCGGTCCGGAGACCCTGTTCCAGGCGCCGGTCGCGACCGGGAGCGGGAAAGAGCTCGTCAGCGGCACCAACCGGTTCCGCTTCCAGACTCCGCGCGGACGGCTCGTGGTGCGGCTGAAGGAGGTAGATCCCGCGTGGGTGCCGCCCGACTGGCACTACATCGAGCTGGCGCGGAAGCGCGGACTCGGCGTGGTGAAGCTGGCGCGCAACGAGAGCGTCCCGACGGGCGACGGCGGGATGATCTATACATCCGGCTCCGAGCTGGTGAAGCGCTCGGCCGGCGGCAGCGTCGTGTCGCTCGGAGGAGGGCGGGAGGATCGTGAGGTCGTCGCCGGCGGGAACATCATCATCCCGCCGTTCGGCACGAACGCGCGGCGGTACGAGGGCGTGCTCGGCACGCGGCGGCTCAACCTGGGCGACGGCTACGGGATCCACGGGACGAACAAGCCGGAGACGGTCGGCCGGGCGGTCAGCCACGGCTGCGTCCGCATGCGGAACGAGGACATCGAGCGGCTGTTCGAGATGGTCCCGGTGGGGACTCCGGTGTACATCTACTGACGCAAAGTCCTCGATCCGAAGTCGCGGCAAAATGACGTAACCCGGCGCAGCACTAAATCGTCTTTTGTTTACGCCTCCAAAGCCCTAACCAACTATCTTTATCCGGATGTCTTTGAATACGCCCGACAGGCGCAGGCGGCCGCCAAGTCGCGCGGCCAGACGGCCGCGCTCCAATGCCAGGGAAAGCGTCATCACGCTCGTCCTGTTCGTCGTGGCCGCCGTCGGGGTCATTCAGTTCTACGCCGGCCGCAGCGCCGCAATGTCGCCGTTCGGCGGCTTCCTGAAGCCCCGCCCCATGATCGTCGCGAGCCCCTCGATGGACGCGTACGGAGCGAGCGGGGAAGTGAAGGTCAGGTTCGTGATGCCGGGCGAGACGCTCGAGTATCCGCTCCAGATCCAGGGCGATCCGAACGGTCTCTCGTACACGTGGGTGAGGCTGGGCGACAGTGTCACAGTGGCTCCTCCAAAGCCGCTCGGCGGCGCAATCCTCGACGGACCGCAGAAGCCCGGCTTCTACCGTGTCGTGCTGATCAGGGGAAGCGAGCGTCGGGTGATCGACGGCCTGGCCGTCGCGGTGCTGATGCCGTTCGAGCAGAAAGTCGGTGGCATCCTGAACGGCTACCGGATCGGCACGTACCTGAGCGAGAAGGTCAGCGGCAACCGGCCTCCGCCCGAAGGATTCATGGAGATCATGCCGGGCGATCTCGGGCTGAGCATCACCAAGCACCTGCGCGTGCGCGACTTCGTGACGCACGACAACCAGAAGTCGTGGCCGCGGTACGCCGCGGCGAGCCCCCGCCTGCTGGACAAGCTCGAGCTGGTGGTGAGCGAGATTCAGCGCTGGCACGGAGGGGAAGTCGAGTTGGCGCTGGACGTGAGATCGGGATTCCGCTCGCCGGATCACAACCGCAGGATCCGCCGCGCCGCGCGCGATAGCCGGCATCAGTACGGCGACGCGGCCGACGTGGCGATCGACGTGAATGGGGACGGCAAGTTCACCGCGTCGGACAACCAGATGCTCGGCCTGGCCGTGGAGATCGTGGAGCTGAAGCACCCGCATCTCGCCGGCGGGCTCGGCCTGTACTCGCGGGGCAGGACTCCGTATGTGCACATCGACACGCGTGGGAAGAAGACTCGCTGGCGCGGCTGAGCCCGCCCCGGAGTGAACGACATCATGCGCGAGCGGATCGTCCGCAAGCTCGACTCGCTCCCTGACGATCGCGTGTACGAGATCCTCGATTACATCGACTTTCTCGAATCGAAGTACGCCCGCCGCGCCGAGCCCGCGCAGAACCCGATCCAGCGGCTCGCCGAGAACGTCGAAGACACCCTCCGGGCCGGCAAGGTGTCCGCCGGGGCCATCGCCGGGACCATGAACATCCTCAGCAAGGCGGCGGGCGTGATCAACGGTGTCGCGAACGTTGGCAAGTCTGTTGCAACGGACGTGGTCAACGTGGTGACGAAGCCGTCGTCGCCGCCGCCGCCAGCGCAGTCGCCGCCGTCAGGCCGCGAGTAGCGCCCAGCGCGGCGTACGGACTACCCGGAGAGCGCCGTGAGCACGCAAGCAGAGAGAGCAGCAGCCCGCAGATCCAGACAGAAGCGCGCCGCCCGCAAGACGGCCCGCGGTGACGAGCAACGGCCGCGCACCGGCGCCAAGCGCGCCGTGGCCGACACGATCGCGCAGCTCCCGAACTTTCTCCGGCTGCTGTACGGGCTGATCACTGATCCGCGCGTGAACGGCGTCGACAAGCTCCTGGTGGGCGCCGCGGTCGCGTACATCCTGATGCCGCTCGACATGATGCCGGACTTCATCCCGTTCTTCGGGGAAGTGGACGACGTGTTCGTGCTCGTCATGTCGCTCAAGCGGCTGATCGCTAATGCCGGGCGGTCGGTGGTGCTGAACCACTGGAGCGGCGACGCGGCGTCGCTGGATTCCATGAATCTTCAGCATGTGCTGATGGCGGCTGCGTTCTTCCTGCCGCGACGAGTCCGCCGGAGGCTTCGGGCTATTGGGAGGCCGCTGTAGGTCCAGGAAGGCTGACGGGGAATCCAAGTTTGGAGTGTGGCAGTTGGGAGTTGTCAGTCAGGAGTCACTCCCAACTGCGGACTCCGTACTGCGACACTCCGAACTTGGATTCCCGTTAACCCCGCTCCCACGCCACTAGCGCAGTCTCGAAGGTCGCCGTACCTTTGGCTATGGCACCCCAGACTCGTCACACAAAGCGACCCGCGGCCCCGGCACCCCCGACGCGCGGGTCTTCGCGTATGGAGGACCCGGAGCCCGACGTGGTAGAGACCGGGCATGAGCGCGTCCGCGCCCGCGTGGCGCTGACGTTCGACGACGTCCTCCTCACTCCCGGCCACTCCCAGGTCCATCCGCGCGACGTCTCCACGGCCTCGCGCGTCACCCGCGGCATCACGCTCAACATTCCGCTCCTCTCGGCGGCGATGGACACAGTCTCCGAGTCCGAGATGGCGATCGCGATGGCGCGGGCGGGCGGCATGGGTGTGATCCACAAGAACATGTCGGTGGATCGCCAGGCCGCCGAAGTCGACCGCGTCAAGCGCTCCGAGAGCGGGATGATCCTCAACCCGATCACGCTGTCCCCGGAGGGAACGCTCCGCGAAGCGGTCGGGATGATGAACCGGTTCAAGATCTCCGGCGTCCCGATCGTCGACACCGCGGGCCAGCTCGTCGGCATCATCACCAACCGCGATCTCCAGTTCCAGCGGAATCTCGACCGGCCGCTGAGCGAGGCGATGACCGCCGAGGGGCTGATCACCGCTCCGCTGGGCACGACGCTCGACGAAGCCGAGCGAATTCTCGGCGAGCACAGGATCGAGAAGCTGCCGGTGATCGACAAGGACGGGCGGCTCAAGGGGCTCATCACCGTCAAGGACATCCACAAGCGGCGGCAGTTTCCGAACGCCAGCAAGGACAGCCATGGCCGTCTGCGCGCTGCCGCGGCGATCGGCGCCATCGACTTTCGCGATCGGGCACGCGCGCTCGTGGACGCCGGCGTGGACGTGCTCGTCATCGACACGGCACACGGCCACAGCGAGGGCGTGCTGCGCGCGACGGCGGAGGTGCGGGAGATGTTCCCCGACGTGCAGCTCGTCGTCGGCAACGTCGCCACGCGCGAAGGCGCGGCTGCGCTCGTCGAGCGGGGCGTGGATGCCGTGAAGGTCGGCGTCGGCCCGGGATCCATCTGCACCACCCGGGTCGTGACCGGCGTGGGCGTGCCGCAGCTCACCGCGATCTTCGACTCGGTCGAGGGCGCGGGCGACGTGCCCGTCATCGCCGACGGCGGAATCAAGTATTCCGGGGACATCGTCAAGGCGCTCGCGGCCGGCGCGTCCACCGTGATGATGGGCTCGATGCTCGCGGGCACGGAGGAGAGCCCGGGCGAATCGATCCTGATGGAAGGGCGGCGCTTCAAGATGATCCGCGGCATGGGCAGCCTCGGCGCCATGCAGGACGGAAGCGCCGACCGCTACTTCCAGGAAGGCGAGATGTCGGCGAAGAAGCTCGTGCCGGAGGGCATCGAGGGGCGCGTACCGTACAAGGGTCCCGTGGGCGACGTCGTGTTCCAGATGGTCGGCGGGCTGCGGAGCGGCATGGGGTACGTCGGCGCGCGGACGATCGAAGTCCTGCGGACCGAATCGAGATTCGTACGCGTGACGGCGGCCGGGCTGCGCGAATCGCACCCGCACGACGTGACCATTACCCGGGAAGCGCCGAACTACTCGACCACATGAGCCTGTGGACCCGGAAATCAATCGGGTTGCTGCAGGCCGAGGCTGCCGGGGAGGGAATCGAGGAAGGGCAGACGCTGCGCCGGGCGCTCGGCCCGCTGAATCTGACCACGCTCGGCATCGGCGCGATCTTCGGCGCCGGGATCTTCGTGCTCACGGGGACGGCGGCAGCGCAGTACGCGGGACCCGGGATCGTGTACTCGTTTCTGCTGGCCGGCACCGGCTGCCTGTTCGCGGCGCTGTGCTACGCCGAGTTCGCTGCGATGATCCCGATCGCGGGCAGCGCCTACACCTACGGCTACGCGACGCTCGGCGAGTTTCTCGCCTGGATAATCGGGTGGGACCTGATCCTCGAGTATCTGTTCGGAGCCGCGACCGTGGCGGTCGGCTGGTCCGCATACTTCGGCGCGTTCATGGGGGAGCTGGGCGTGAATCTTCCGGCGCAGCTCGTCAACTCCCCGCTGGCGTACACCGATGGCGAGTTCACGCGCACCGGCGCGATGGTCAATCTTCCGGCGGTGTTCCTCGTCGCCTTCATGACGGCGCTGCTCGTGATCGGCATTCGCGAGTCCGCGCGGGTCAACAATCTGATGGTGCTGGTCAAGGTCGCGATCGTGCTGCTCGTCATCGGCTTCGGATTCATGTACGTGAATCAGGCGAACTGGCACCCGTTCGTGCCGGCGAACACCGGCCGGTTCGGCGAGTTCGGCTGGAGCGGCGTCGTGCGCGGAGCGGGCGTCATATTCTTCGCCTACATCGGGTTCGACGCCGTGTCCACCGCGGCGCAGGAGGCGCGTAATCCGCGGCGCGACATGCCGATCGGAATACTGGGCTCGCTCGCGATCGTTACCCTGCTGTACGTCCTCATGGCGCTGGTGCTCACGGGGCTCGCGAGCTACACGCTGCTGAACGTGCCGCATCCGGTCTTCGTCGCCATTCAGAGCGCGGGCCCGAGCCTGGCCTGGCTCCGGCCGGTCGTGAACATCGGAGCCATCGCCGGGCTCGCGTCGGTCGTGCTGGTGTTGCTCATGGCGCAGCCGCGGATCTTCTACGCGATGGCGCGCGACGGCCTGCTCCCGCCCGTGTTCGGCAAGGTGCACCCGCGCTTTCGCACCCCCTACGTCACCACCATCCTGACGGGCGCGGTGGCTGCGGCCGTCGCGGGAATCTTTCCCATCGGCGTGCTGGGCGAGCTGGTCTCCATCGGAACGCTGCTCGCGTTCGTCATAGTCAGCGCCGGCATTCTCGTGCTGCGCTACCGCGAGCCGAACCTGCCGCGCCCCTTCCGCACGCCGCTGGTGCCGCTCGTCCCGATCTTGTCCATCCTGATCTGCGGCTACATGATGGTGAGCCTGCCGCTCGGCACCTGGCTCCGTCTCCTCGTATGGATGGCGCTGGGACTGCTGCTTTATTTCATGTATGGGAAAGGCCACTCCAAGCTCGGGCGGATCGATGCGGCTGGCTGATCTGCTCGCCATCCCCGACGCGCGCCGCTCGGCGATACAGCACCTCGCGCGGGAGTTTCGCGCCGGCCGGCCGGTCGCGCTCTCGACCCACATCAACTCCGACGGTGACGGCTGCGGCTCCGAGGTCGCGCTCGCCCACCTGCTGACCCAGCTCGGCATCGAAGCCAGCATCGCGAACCCCACGCCGTGGCCCGCGATGTTCGACTTTCTGCTCGGCGACGACGTGCGCAACGAGTCGAACGACGCCGAGAGGACGATCCGGAAATCCGATCTCATCGTCGTGCTCGACATCAGCGATCTGCGGCGGCTCGGCCAGCTCGGCCCGGTCGTGCGCGCGTCGCAGGCGACCAAGATCGTGATAGACCACCACCCGTCCGAGATGGCGATCACCGAGCTCGCGCTGTGCGACACGGCCGCGTGCGCGACGGGCGAGCTGATCTACGATCTCGCCGCGGTGCTCGACCTCGAGCTCACGGCGCCGGTCGCGGAGGCGCTGTACGTCGCGCTGCTGACCGACACCGGGGGCTTCAGGTTCAGCAACACGAGCGCGCGCTGCCACGCGATCGCGGGCGCGCTGCTGGCCGCGGGCGTGGATCCCGAAGCGATGTATCGGCGGATCTACGCGTCGGTGCCGATCGGCCGGCTGCATCTTCTGCGCGACGCCCTGGCGACTCTCGAGGTGGACCCCGACTACGGCATCGCCTGGATCTCAGTGGAAGCCGGTGCGCCCGAGACTCACGGGCTCAAATCGGAGGACCTGGACGGGATCGCCGAGCACCCGCGGTCGGTCGCCGGCACGAAGCTGGCCGTCTTCTTCCGCGACCTCGGCCACGGCAAGGTGAAGGTGTCGTTCCGCAGCGCCGGCGAGGTGGACGTGAACGCGTTCGCCAGGGAGTTCGGCGGCGGCGGCCACGCGAAGGCGTCGGGCGCGCTGATCGCGGGGACCCTGGAAGAGGTCCGGCACGACGTGATCACCGCGGCGCGGGTGTTCCTGGAAAAGCACGGCGCTGTTGGCTCTTAGCTGTTGGCTGTTAGCTGGGCCAACAGCCAATAGCCAACAGCCAACAGCTAGCTATGTTCCGGCTATGGCCTTCCGACGATCGAAGACGGCTGCCAACATCGAGAAGCAGATCGAGCGCGAGATCGAGTCCCTGGCCCCAATGCTCAAGCTCGAGTCCTCCGCGCTCCGGCTCGACCGCTTCGACGCATCCGAGAAGGTCGTGTACCTGGAGATCAGCGGGGACTGCCCCGACTGCGACATGAAAGCTGCAACTTTCGTGGAGGGGATCGAGGCGCACCTCCGCCGACGGATCCCCGGGATCGCGGGCGTTCGAGCTTCCGCGCGGCCGCGCTAGGTGGCGGCCCAGTCTCTCCAGGAGCGCATAGCTGGCGCGCTCGTCCGCGTGCGGAACGCCCGCCTCGGCAGTGACATCGTGTCCGCCGAGCAGGTGCGCGACGTCGCGACCACGACCGATGGACGCGTCCGCCTCACCCTGCTGCTCGATCCCGCCGACGACGCCGGACTCGTTGGTCGGGTCCGCTCGGCCGTCGCCGGGCTCGAAGGAGTTCGCGACGTGCGTGTCGACGTGAAGGATTCTTCCACCGCCGCCGCGGCTGCCGCGGCCGCCGCCGCCGCGCCGCCGCGGGAGAAGAAGCCGGGCGCCGGACGGTCGCTCCCGGTCATGGGTCAGGAGCCTCAGTCGCAGCGCGCCGCGGTCCCGGCTCCGACGCCGGTGGCGTATCCGAACCTCGGCCACATCATCGCGGTGTCGAGCGGCAAGGGCGGCGTGGGCAAGTCCACCGTCGCCGCCAACGTCGCGGTGGCGCTGGCGCAGACGGGCGCGCGCGTCGGGCTCATGGACGCCGACATCTACGGCCCCAACATCCCCGCGATGCTCGGCGTGAACGAGCAGCCGGAAGTACGCGGCGAGAAGATCATCCCGCTCGAGGCGCACGGTGTGAAGGTGATGAGCCTCGGCTTCCTCATGGAGCGCGATCAGCCCGCCATCTGGCGCGGTCCCATCATCATGAAGATCATCACGCAGTTCCTGCGCGACGTCATGTGGGGCGAGCTGGACTATTTCATCGTCGATCTCCCGCCGGGAACCGGCGACGCGCAGCTGTCGCTGGTGCAGGCGACGCATGTGGAGGGATCGCTGATAGTCACGACGCCGCAGGAGGTCTCCACCGGCGACGCGCTCCGCGGCGCGAAGATGTTTCAGCGCGTCGGGGTGCCGGTCCTCGGCATCATCGAGAACATGAGCTACTTCGAGTGCCCGCACTGCAACGCGGAGACGACGATCTTCGGGTCGGGCGGAGGCGAGCGGCTCGCGAAGGAGCTCGGCCTGCCGCTGCTCGCGCGGATCCCGCTGTACGGCCGCGTGCTCGAGGGCGGTGACACCGGCAAGCCGATAGTGCTGGCCGAGCCCGATTCCGTCGCGGGGAAGGCGCTACTGGATCTTGGGCGACGGCTCGTCGATCTGATCGGCTAGCGGGCTTTCGCCGGGCGCTTGGCCGCGACAACCCCGCCGACCGGAGTCGGGGTCTGCCACGCGAGCTCTTCCCGCGTGTGCGTGGCGGGCGGGACGTATTCCGCGGCTCTGACCGGCTTGTGGGCGCGCACAACCGCTCCGAGACCGGCCGTCACGGCCACCGCCGTGACGGTTACCGCGATGGCGCGCAGGATCAGAGCGGGCGTGCTGCTCCACGTCATGGCGGCCGCGGCGAGCCAGGGCACCAGAAAGAGCAGGAGTCCCGTGATCAGCCCGCCGAGCGCCGCGCCCCGCTGCGACATGGAGCGCTGCTTCGGTCCCATGACCGCCATTCCGCTGACCTGCGCCACGGCGAAAAAGCCGAGCGCGGCGATGCCCATCCACATCAGCAGGAACGCCACGATCGCGAAGGGGATCAGCAGGATGCCGATCAACGTGACGGTCAGGAGTATGAGCAGGACGATCAGCGCGGGAATCGTCGCGAGGTCGACGATCAAACCGGTCACGAGCGCGTTCACGGGATCATCACCGAGCGTGTCGGTGATGCGCCGCAGCTTCTCCGGCGCGAACACCAGCACGCCGAGTCCCAGCAGCAGGAGTACAGCCGACCAGGCGAGCGTGAGCTTGAGTGCGCGCACGGTTGCCTGGCCAGGCGGAAGCGGCGGCGCGCTGGCCCAGCCGCGCGCGTCGGCTATCGCTTCACGAAGCCCGGCGAAGATGAACGATCCCTTGAACGGGAATGCGGGCGCCACGCACGCGGAGTCCGCGGCGGCGCGGGTCGCAGCCGGCTGCGGTGCTGGCGGCTGTGTGGCGGTGCTCGGCGATTGTCCGGCCGGCGCGTCCTGCGCGCTTACACGCGAGAAGCCCCCCGCGAGCGTGAGCAGCGCGAGCGAGCATGCCAGGGCGAGGGCCCTCACGACCTGCTCTGAGCCGCCAGGAGTCGCGAAGCTCGGCTGATGCCGATGATGCTGGCTATCGCCGCTACGGCCACGATCGACGAGAGCGTGAGGACCATCGGCGCTCCGCCGGTCTGCAATGTCTCGACCGTGCGCGGACCGACGACCGCCGTCAGCGCGCCCAGCGCGGCCGCGGCGGCGCTGTCGTATATCATGCCGGCGAGCAGTATCGCGGAGTCGAAGCGGGAAGCGATCCACAGCGCCATCGTGGTCAGCGTAACGCAGCCCGTCAAGGCCGCGGCCGCGAGGGCGACGCGCACCGGACGATACCGCGGCACGAGCGCGCGAATCGTATTGCCGGCGGCGACGTGCCAGGGCTCGAAGACGTTCACCCGGGCCATCACCTTCTCCGCGAACAGCGGCGAGGGCGCGAGATGCGACAGGCTCTCGATCCGGGACATGACTGTGCGCGCCGACTCGAGCTCGAGCCGGCACTGGTCGCATTCCCTGACGTGGGCCTGGAGCTCGGGAACTCCAAATCCAATTTCCTCGTCTACGAGGAGATCGAATTCATCGGGTAGAAGGTGTCTGTTCATTGGGATATCCAGTTGGTCCTACGGGGGGTGTGCCGGGGTGGTTTCAAGGATGAAACGAAGCTGTTGGCTATTGGCTCTTGGCTATTAGCCAAAAGCCCCGGGTTCCCATTAATTCCGCTGTGCCAATAGCCAACAGCCAAGAGCCAATAGCACCGTTGATCAGTCACCGGACATCCTCCAGCGCTTTGCGGAGCTCATGTCTCGCTCGATGGATATATGTTTTTACCGTACCGAGCGGCAGATCCAGGGTCGCCGCGATCTCCTCATAGGAGCGGTCCTCGACGTGCCTGAGGAGGATGCAGGCCCGGTACTCCGGACGCAGGGCGGCCACGGCCTGCTCTATGGCTCCGCCCAGCTCCTTCGACTCCATCTCCTCCAGGGCCGACTGGTCCTTCG
Organism: Gemmatimonadaceae bacterium; assembly: GCA_040882285.1. Taxonomy (NCBI): domain Bacteria; kingdom Pseudomonadati; phylum Gemmatimonadota; class Gemmatimonadia; order Gemmatimonadales; family Gemmatimonadaceae; species Gemmatimonadaceae bacterium. The sequence goes on along the minus strand of JBBEBQ010000005.1, from coordinate 478,462 downwards.
AGGCCACGGGGATCGCCGTGGATTCGGCTTCCGCGGTCGTCGTGGCGTACCGGGAGCCCTCCAGGCTGACCGTGTCCACCGTCCGCTTCCGGAGGTGATCGATCGCGACGTTGTTGGCGATCTTGAACAGCCAGCTGGAGAATTTGAACTCCGGCCGGTACCGGTCGATGTTGTTGAGCACCTTGATGAAGCTTTCCTGCGCCAGGTCCTCGGCGGTGTCGCGGTCGCGGACCATGCGGAACACCAGCGAGAAGACCGGCCGCTCGTACCGTCTCAGCAGCTCGCGGAAGGCGGCGTCCCGGCCCTGTTGCGCGAGCAGGACGACGTCGGCATCAGGCAGGTTCGCGAGATCGGGAAGTGGGGGCATGTAGAGCTGCGCGGAAGGTTGCACGCCCCCGCACGGCCAGTCAACTTTCCCCTCGCCATGCAGACAACCGACGCCGAGAGAGCGGCAGCGCGCCAGGGCGCGTCCGGACCGCTGACCGGCGACGGGAACGGCGAGAAGCGCGAGTACGTGCGGCGCATGTTCTCCGACATCGCGCCGCGGTACGACATGCTCAACCACATCCTCGCGCTGAACGTGGATCGCGGCTGGCGGAAGCGGGCGATCCGGGCGCTGGACATCGCGCGCGTCCCCGACGGCGTGTATCTCGACCTGTGCGCGGGCACGCTCGACATCGCGGCGCACATCGCGCGGCAGCCCGGCTTTCGCGGCCGCGTGGTCGGCGCCGATTTCGCGGAGCCGATGCTGCGCGCCGGGCTGCGGAAAGCCGGTCCGGCGGTTCATCCCGTCGCGGCCGACGCCGTGCGGCTGCCGCTCGCGGACGACAGCGTGGCCGGAGCGATCGTCGCGTTCGGAATCCGCAACGTCGCCGGGCTGGACGACTGCCTCGCCGAAGCGCACCGCGTGCTGCTGCCGGGCGGCCGGTTCGTGATACTGGAGTTCTCCACGCCGCGCGCGCCGGTGTTCGCCGGGCTGTACCGCTTCTATTTCCATCACGTTCTGCCGAAGATCGGCGGCGCGCTCAGCGGACACCCTACGGCGTACAGCTATCTTCCGAAGTCGGTGGACGCGTTTCCCGAGGAGGCCGAGCTGGCGCGGCGGATGCGCGCGCGCGGCTTCGTGGACACGAGCTGGACGAGCCTCACGTTTGGTATCGTGGCGATCCACGTGGGACTCAAGCCCGTCGCCAAATCCGCGCCCGAGGTGATTCGAATGACCGGCTCAAACGCAGGGAGCTTCTAGCATGGCGCTCGACACGCTGGGCGAGTTCATAGACGCGGTCGAGTCCGCGGGCGAGCTGGTGCGCGTGCGCGAGCCGGTCAGGGCGAAGCTCGAGCTGTGCGAGATCGCGGACCGCGCGATGAAAATGCCGGGGGGCGGACCGGCCCTGCTGTTCGAGAACGTGCTGCTCGACAACGGCGCCGTGTCGGAGTATCCGGTCGCGATCAATCTGTTCGGCTCCATGCGGCGGATGCAGCTCGCGCTCGGCGTGGAGAGCCTGGACGAGATCGGCGCGCGGATATCGGAGCTGCTGGAGATGAAGGTGCCCGAGGGACTGCTCGCGAAGCTGGCGCTGCTGCCGCGGCTGCTGGAGGTCGGCAAGTTTCCTCCGCGGCTGAAGGGCGGAAAGCCGTCGTGTCAGGACGTGGTTCTGCAGGGCGACGACGTGAACCTCGACATCCTGCCGATCATCACCTGCTGGCCAGAGGACGGCGGGCCGTACATCACGCTGCCGATGGTGATCTCGCGCGATCCGAAGCGCGGGATCCGCAACGTCGGGATGTATCGCGTGCAGAAGCTGAGCAGGAACACGCTCGCGATGCACTGGCAGCGGCACAAGGTCGGCGCCGCGCACTGGCGGGAGATGGCCGAGCGCGGCGAGCGGATGCACGTCGTGGTCGCCGTGGGGGGCGACCCCGCGTCGGTGTACTCGGCGTCGGCGCCGCTGCCGCCGACGGTGGACGAGTTTCTGTTTGCCGGCTTCCTGCGGGCGTCGCCGGTGCATCTGGCGAAGGCGGTCACGTGTGATCTGGAAGTGCCGGCGGACGCCGAGTTCGTCATCGAGGGATACATAGATCCCGCCGAGCCGCTGGTGACCGAGGGTCCGTTCGGCGATCACACCGGATTTTATTCCGAGGCCGATCTGTATCCACTGGTGCACGTGACCGCGATCACGATGCGGCAATCGCCGGTGTACGCGACGACGATCGTGGGCCGCCCGCCGATGGAGGACTTTTACCTGGGCCATGCGACGGAGAGAATTTTCTTGCCCTTGCTGCGGCTGACGCTGCCGGAGGTCGTGGATTATCACATGCCGGCCGAGGGGATCTTTCACAACCTCGTGTTCGTCTCGATAGACAAGCAGTTCCCGGGGCACGCGCACAAGGTGATGAACGCGCTGTGGGGGCAGGGGCTGATGGCGCTCGCCAAGGTGATCATCGTCGTGGACAAGGAAGTGAACGTGCGCGATCCCAAGGAGGCGTGGTGGATCGCGCTGAACAACATCGATCCGGAGAGGGACACGCGGTTCACGATGGGACCGATCGACGTGCTGGACCATTCGTCGCGCGCGTTCACCTACGGCTCCAAGATGGGGATCGATGCCACGCGGAAGTGGCCGGAGGAGGGCTTCACGCGCAACTGGCCGGCGCTGATCGAGATGGACGACGCGACCAAGGCGCGAGTGGACGCCATGTGGCCGCGGCTGGGAATTCGCGGATGACGGCGGTGCGGGAGGGGCAGACGTTCGGCGGCCGGTCGCTGCTCGTGCGATACGTGAACTTCGTGAAGCTGCCACACACGGTGTTCGCGCTGCCGTTCGCGCTGGTGGGCGCGACGCTCGCGAGCTACGTGGCGCCGGTGACGCCGGCGCTGTTCGGCTGGATCGTGCTCGCGTTCACCGCGGCGCGGTTCGCGGCGATGGGATTCAACAGAATAGTTGACCGCGAGCTGGACGCGGCGAATCCGCGCACGGCGACGCGCGAGATCCCGGCTGGCGAGCTGAGCGTGACGGCGGCGGGCGCGGCTGTGTTCGTCGCGTCGGCGCTGTTCCTGTACGCGTCGTATCGAATCAACCCGCTCTGCTTCGTGCTCGCGCCGCTCGCGCTGGGTTGGGTTCTTCTGTACAGCTACACCAAGCGGTTCACGCGCCTGTCGCACGTCGTGCTCGGGATAGGGCTCGCGATCGCCCCGGTGGGCGGGTATCTCGCGGTGACGGGGGCGTGGAGCACGCCGTGGTGGCTGCTGGTCGCGCTCGCGGCGGCGGTGGCGGCGTGGGTAGCGGGGTTCGACATCCTGTACTCGCTGCAGGACGTGGAGTTCGACAGGTCGCAGCGGCTGTACTCGATTCCCGCGGCGGTGGGCGAGTCGCGCGCGCTGACGCTGGCGCGAGCGCTGCACGCTCTGGCCGTGATCTGGCTGATCGCCGCGGGATTCGCGGCGGGCGCGGGGAGCCCGTACTGGGTCGGCGTCGGAGTCGTCGCGTTCCTCCTCGGCTACGAGCATTCGCTCGTGCGACCCGGCGATCTCTCCAAGCTCGACGCCGCGTTCTTCACGATGAACGGGGTGATCAGCATCGCGTTCTTCGGGTTCGTGCTGCTCGAGCGGATGCTGGCGTGAGCCAATCCGCCGACGCGCCGCTGATCTTCGCGATAACGGGCGCCTCGGGCGCGCCGTACGCGGTGCGGCTGCTCGAGCAGTTCGTCGCCTCGCGCACGCGGATATCGCTGATCGTCTCGGGGCACGGCTGGCGGCTGCTCGATACTGAATCTTCGATCGCCGATCTTCCGGCGCTGCGCGCGGCGGCCGGCGGAGACGCGGCTGCGTGGGATGCGTCGGTCACCGTGTTCGACGACGACGACCGGGGCGCCGCGCCGGCGTCCGGCTCGGCGCTCAGCCGCGGGATGGTGATCTGCCCGTGCTCGATGGGGACGCTGTCAGCGGTTGCGATGGGATCGTCCCGCTCGCTGATCGAGCGGGCGGCGGATGTGACATTGAAAGAGCGGCGGAAGCTGGTGCTCGTTACGCGCGAGACGCCGCTGAGCACCATCCACCTCGGCAACATGCTGCGGGTAGCGCGCGCGGGGGCCGTCGTCTTGCCGGCAGCGCCCGGCTTCTACAATCGTCCGCGCGAAGTCAGCGATCTCGTGGACTTCGTGGTGGCGCGCGTGCTCGACCAGCTCGAGATCCCGCACCAGCTCGGCAGCCGATGGGGTGGCGGGGCCAGGGCGACGCCGGACGCAAAAGGACCCTGAAGAACCTCCAGCAGAGGAACCGTTGCAGCCTCTAGTCGTTCTTCGCAGTATATCCATCGGAAGACGGACAGACTCAGTCATGACTCCAAGGTTCAGACCTTAACGCTGGAGCAGTCCCATGCATGCCAAAAGGCTCTTCATCGGTCTCGCGATCCTTCTTGCGGCCTGTGCGCGTGAGTCGTCGACCACTCGCGACCACGCTGCCGACAGCACAGCCGTTGCCGCTGCCATGGACGGCTACGTGTCAGCCCTTCGTAGCAGCGATGCAGCCGCAATTTCCGGGTTCTGGAGCGAGGATGCGGTGTACATCGCCCTTGGAGCGGCGACGATCCGCGGGCACGCGGCTTTCGATTCGCACGTGCGAGACACATTCGCGAAGATGCGGGTCACCGAAGTCACGGCCGAGGTCGACGAGACCATCGTAGACGGGGACCTCGCTTTCCAGACCGGCACTTTTTCGGAGACTTTACAGCCGACGCAGGGAGGCGCCGCGCAGACGATAAGCGGCCGCTTCCTGCTCGTCTGGCGGAAACAGGCTGATGGGACGTGGAAGATAGCGCGGGGCATCTCGACCGATCTGCCGGCGACCTAGCCGTGCATTTCGCTTGCTCCGGGCTGGGGCGGTTCCCGTTCCGGAGGGATGGATGATGGCGCCATCGAGTAGCCGAACGATGCAGCATGTGTATCTCGCGCTTGCCCTGCTCGGCTACCTGCTCACAGGCGTTCCGATGCTCATGGAGTCCGCGCGAACCGGCAACATCCTGTTCTGGACGAAGCCACAGCTGACGATCGACGGATTATTTGGAAATCTCACGAGCACGGCGTTCACTCTCGACCTCATGGTTGTCGTGCTCGTCGCGCTCATCTGGATCACCCGCGAGGCGCGCCGCGTGCGCGTCGGCAACGTCTGGATCTTCTGGGTGTTGACTCTGCTGTTCGGGCTCGGCGGTACGCTCCCGCTCTTCCTCTATTTCCGCGAGCGCCGGCTCGGCCCGCTGACGTAGGCAGCAATTCCAGCCGGGGAGGCAGTGCGTGGTGAGGAAAACCCGCACGCCTTCAACTGGAGTTTCCCGATTGCGCGGCCCGTTTCGCTTCCGAGCTTGCCGGATACGCTTCCGGCGCACGAAAATTCACGCGGCAAGCCGGCCGGCGAGCCTGGGCGATTTGGTCTGCATCCCGGACCCGCGCCGCCACGCCGGAGACTGGTCGATGCGACACGCATTCCTTTCCCTTTCGGCACTCTCGGTTTTCTTCGTCGCGGGCCTGGCCTGTAGCGACCGCCCGGCCGCCGAGCTGAACGCCACGGAACCCGCTGACCTCACGGCGATCGAGATCCCGCAATCGCTTCGCGCCGAGCACGAGGAGATTCATTCAACGTTGGTGGAGGGGACGCGTGCCGAGGGCGCCGTCGGCGAGGCTGCCAGGGCGCTAGCCGCCGTGCTGGATCCGCACTTCGTGCGCGAGGAGCAGATCGCATTGCCGCCACTCGGACTCCTCTCGTCGCTCGCCGCGGGAGCATCCATCTCGGACGCGGTTCAGTCTCAGGCGCTGGCGATGTCCGATTCGCTGAAGGCCGAGCTCCCCGGGATGCTGCAGGAGCACGTGCGCATTCGCGCGGCTGTCGGCGCCCTGCGCGCCGCGGCCCAGTCCGCCGACGTGGCGAGATACGAGCAGTTCGCCGAGGAGCTCGCGCTGCACGCGCAGACGGAGGAAGAAGTCCTCTATCCGGCGGCGGTGCTGGTGGGCGACCTCATCCGTTCGCGACGACAAGGCAGGTAACCACTAGTTACACAAGTGCTATCCGCGGAGGCTCCAATGAACCGAAGTGCGCGTTGGCCGCGAATACTCGTGATCGTCGGTCTGGTCGCTATGCTGGCCGGAATTCTCGACCTGATGGAGGGATCGCTCGTGATTCTGGCCGGGATTGCCCTGGTCACGTTCGGTGCCTGGCTGGGACACGGCCGGCAAGAGAAGCTCCTCTACTGGGCTTTCGCGCTGGTGGTGTTCGGCGTCGGCGCCCTGTGGGCGTTGAGCTCCGTCGGAGGATTCGGCGGAAACTCGGGACGCTCCAACTGGTGGGGCCTTCTGATTCTGCCCTACCCGGTAGGTTGGATCATGGGTCTGCTCGCGGTCCGGCGGATCCTCCGCCGGCCATCCACGGGGGGCGAGCAGCTGGCGACGTAGCGGCTCCTACGCGACGAGCGGTTTCGTCCGCTTCAGCTCCTTCGGATGACGGCGGAACCAGGACGACACGAGCATCAGCTCGTCGATCGCGTGCGTCGGGACCACGCCCGGCGCCGGCTGCGGCTCGTTGGCGAACATGGACTGCACCATCCGCTGCAACGCGGACTTCTCCTTCCGCGATTTCGGCTTCTGCTGCTCGGCGCGCACGAGCCCGCGCCTGATCACGTACACGCGGTCGTCGCCCTCGAAGCCCTTCACCGTGTAGGTGAACGACAGCGTCTCGACCGCGAACCGCAGCCCCGTGAACTCCTCCCGCAGGTCTTCCAGCCGCTGGAGCTTGTCGCGCAGGGAAGCGGCGCGCTCGAAGTGCATCAGCTCGCTGGCTATGATCATGGACTCGCGCAGTGCTTCGATCGGCCCGTCGTGCCGCCCCTCGAGAAACGCGCGCGCGTCGGTCACGCGGCTCATGTACCGCGCCACCGAGGTCGCGCCGCAGCACGGACCCACGCACTTGCCGATCTCGTACCGGATGCACCCCGGCGTGATCGGCGGCGTCTCGAACAGCTCCGGCTGATCGGAGAACACCATCTTGTGATCGAGGGCGCAGTCGCGCAGGCCGAGCGCGTCGCTCAGCTCCCGCACCGCCTCGCCGAGCCGCTGCGCGCCGTGGAATGGGCCGTAGTACACCGAGCTGTCGTCGAGCGTCGGCGCCCGCACCACCAGCAGCTTCGGCGCGGTGGAGTCGGCCAGCTTGATGAACGCGTAATGCCTCCCGTCCGACTTCATCATCACGTTGAACCGCGGACGGAATTTCTTGATCAGCCGCAGCTCTTGCAGCAGCGCGGCGAACTCGCTCGGCGTGTATTCCCAGTCAATGGCGTTCGCCTCGCGCAGCATCCGCGCGCCCTTCTCGGCGGGGAACTCGCAGCGGAAGTAGCTCATCAGCCGCGCGCGGATCCGCTTGGACTTGCCGACGTACAGCACCTCGCCGCCGGGAGAGATCATCCGGTACACGCCGGGCTTGTCGAGCGCGCTCCCGCGGACGTACCGGCGCATCGCGTCCAGCTCGGCGTCGGTGACGTACGCGGCCCGCGCGGTCTTCCGCCTCATGTCAGCGCTGGCACCGGGGGCAGAAATACGTGGCGCGCCCATCGATCGCGTGGGTGAGCGCGATCCTGGTCTTGCACCGGTGGCACGGCTCGCCCGCGCGGTCGTACGCGTCGAGCTTCTCGGCGAATGCTCCCTCCGCATAATCACGGATCGTCGTGCCGCGCAGCTCGATGGATTCGGTAAGGACCGACACGATCGCGTCACGCAGCAGCTGCGCCTCCCTCCGGGCGACCGTGCGGGAGGAGCGCGACGGGTCGATCTTCGCGCGCCAGAGCGCTTCGCTCGCGTAGATGTTGCCCACTCCAGCGAGCCGGTGCTGGTCCATGATCAGCGGCTTGACCGGCCTGATGGACTTCTGTAACAGCTCGTACAGCGAGTCGCCCGTGAAATCCGCCTCGAGCGGCTCCGGGCCGAGCTTGGATACATACGCCTCGAATTCCTTCGGTGTGAAAAGCTGGAAGGTCCCCAGCCGCCGCACGTCACGGTAATGCAGCCGGCGGCCGTCGTCGAGAGCGAGATGCAGCGTGCAGTACTGGTCGGCCCCGCGGCCGGAGCGCTCGACCACGAAGCTCCCGGTGAACCGCGGCTGCACGGCGACGCGCGCGCCCGAGTCGAAATCGATGACCGCGAGCTTCGCCCGGCGCCACACCCGCACGATCCGGCTGCCCACGAGAACCCGCTCGAGCTTCCGCGGCGAAGCGCCCCTGAGGACGTCGGGCCTGTGGACCGAGACGCCGACGACAGTGCGGCCGCGCACCCGCTTGTGGAGGTCGCGGGCCATGGTCTCGACTTCAGGAAGCTCGGGCACGCTGGATTATAGCAAGCGGCCGAACACGCGCGGATTGGCGTTGGAGTTCCGCGCGTTTAAGGTACGTCTCATGGCCAGGAGCGGAGACACCTTTGCGGCGCGCGCATTCCGGTTTTACAAGGGGCTGACTTCGCCCCGGACGCCCCGTGGAGTGATCGTGATGAATCCGTACATGGACGCGCGAGTCCGCAGCTACGTTCGGCTGTTTCTCGAGAAGTACTTCGACGACAACCGGCCGCGCACTCTGGTGCTAGGAATCAATCCGGGGAGATTCGGCGCCGGAATCACAGGCGTCACCTTCACCGATCCGAAAGCGCTCGCCGACCCTTGTGGCGTCCGCAACAGCTTGCCCAGGAAACACGAGCTTTCGTCCGTATTTATTTACAAGGTCATCGACCGGTTCGGCGGGCCGCGAAAGTTCTATCGCAACTTTTTCCTTACCGCGGTCTCTCCGCTTGGCTTCATCAGAAAGGGAATCAATCTGAACTATTATGACGACCGCTTGCTGGCCCGGTCGCTGAAGCCGTTCATCGTAGAAACGATCGAGCGTCAGATTGCCATGGGCGGTAAAACCGACCGAGTTTTCGTCCTGGGTATAAGTGAGAATTTTCGGTTTCTACGAGAACTCAACGCTGAGCACGGTTTCTTTCGGGAACTGGTGGCGCTAGAGCACCCTCGGTGGATCATGCAATACCAGCAGCCGCGGATCGACGAATACGTCGAGAAATATTATGAGGTTTTGTCATCCGATCGAACGCCACCCGATGTCCCGACGCAGTTGCTTCCCCACGAGACCGACCTGCTCAGCGACCGTCCTGCTGAGTAACGCCGCCCCTCGGACGTCGGTCCCCAGCGCCGTAATGCTCAGCACGCGCCCGCCGGCGCTGACGAGCCGACCGGCCGCGTCCCGCGCCGTTCCCGCGTGAAAGACATGCACGTCGCCCGCGACCCGCGGGATCGTCACCACGTCTCCGGTCCGCGGCGCGTCGGGGTAACCGGCGGCCGCAACCACCGTCGTCACCGACGCTCCGCTTCGCCACGTCAACCCTGAATCCACGAGGCGGCCGGCCGCACCCTCAAGCAGCGGCAAGAGCGGAGTCACCAGCAGAGGGAGCAGGGCCTGCGTCTCCGGATCGCCGAACCGGCAATTGAACTCCACCACCTTCGGCCCATCGCGGGTGACCATCAACCCCGCGTACAGCAGGCCGGTGAACGCCGATTTGTTCTCGCGCATCCAGCGCAGCGACGGGTGGATGATTCGCTCCATGACGTCGCGCACCAGGGCCGGAGTCCCGATCGCGACGGGCGCGTACGCCCCCATCCCGCCCGTGTTCGGTCCGGCGTCGCCGTCGAGCAGCCGCTTGTGATCCTGCGCGGCCAGCATCGGAATCGCCGTCGTGCCATCGGTGAGCACGAACAGCGACAGCTCCTCGCCCTCCATGAACTCTTCCACGAGGATCTCGCTGCCGGCGTCGCCCAGCGCGCGCTCGCCGAGCAGCCGGTCGATGGCCGCTTCGGCTTCGGTGATGGTCTGCGCCACCACGACGCCCTTTCCGGCCGCGAGCCCGCTGGCCTTGATCACGACAGGCGCGCCGTAGTCAGCGACAGTACGCTTCGCCAGCGCTACGTCGCCGGTCGCGACGGCGCGCGCCGTGGGGACACCGGCTTCGCCCATCATGCGCTTCGCGAACGATTTCGAGCTCTCGATGCGAGCCGCGGCCGCCGTCGGCCCGAAGATGGCGTGCCCCCGCTCGCGAAAGCGGTCCACGATGCCCGCGGCGAGCGGAGCCTCGGGCCCGACGACCGTGAGGCCGACCTGCTCCCGCTCGGCGAGCGCCAGCAGTCCGCCGAGATCGGCAGGCGCGACGTTTTCGCACCGCGCGTGCTCCGCGATCCCCGGGTTTCCCGGCGCGGCTATCAGCTCGATTGACGGATCATCGGAGTGAAGCTTCCAGGCCAGCGCGTGCTCGCGCCCGCCTCCTCCGACGAGCAGGACCTTCATCCCAATGCCTGATCCAGATCGGCGATGAGATCGCCCACGTCCTCCACGCCGCACGACAGCCGGATGAGCCCGTCCGACAGCCCGAGCTGCGCGCGACGCTCGGCGGGAACCGACGCGTGCGTCATCGACGCCGGGTTGCTGATGAGACTCTCGACGCCGCCGAGCGACTCGGCCAGGGAGAAGACGCGAACCTTGCGGAGAACGGCGTCGGCGCGGTCCTTCGTGCCAAGCTCGACCGAGATCATCCCGCCGAAGCCGCTCATCTGCTTTTTGGCTAACTCGTGCTGCGGGTGGGAGGGTAGCCCAGGATAAAGCACGTTTTCCTCGCCCACGCGCCCGGCCAGCCACTGCGCGATCGCGCGGCCGTTGCTGTCGTGCCGCTCCATGCGCAGATGCAGCGTCTTGGTGCCGCGGAGCGCGAGCCAGCAGTCGAATGGGCCCGGAATCGCGCCCGCCGCGTTCACGATGAACTGCAGCCGCTCGGCCAGCAAGTCGTCGCTGGTCACCGCGATACCGCCGATCATGTCGCTGTGGCCGTTGAGGTACTTGGTGGTCGAGTGGTACACGATGCTGGCGCCGTGCTCCAGCGGGCGCTGGAAGTACGGGCTGGCGAACGTGTTGTCCACGATGAGCAGCGCGCCGGCGTCCCGCGCGATCGTCGCAGCCGCCGAGAGGTCGGTGAGGCGCATCAGTGGATTGGTGGGCGTCTCGACCAGGATCGCGCGCGTCGAAGCGGTGACGGCCTCCGAGATCCTGTTCGGATCGCGCGTATCCACGAACGAGAAGGACATGCCCATCCGGCTAAGTATCTTGTCGAACAGGCGGAACGTCCCGCCGTACACGCTCTCCCCGCAGACGATGTGGTCGCCAGCGGAGAACAGCTTCATGATAGAGTCGAGACAGCCCATGCCGCTGGAGAAGGCGAAGCCGTGCCGCGCGCCCTCGAGGGCCGCGACGTTCCGCTCCAGCGCTTCGCGTGTAGGATTCTTACCGCGAGCGTACTCATACCCCTTGTTTTCGCCCAGTCCGGTCTGCACATAAGTGGACGTGAGGTAGACCGGGGTCATTATCGCGCCCGCCAGGGGCTCCGGGCGCTGCCCCGCATGAATTGCGCGGGTAGCGAAGGCGGATTCGAGATCGCTGTCGAAGATGCGAGTCATGAGATCGATGGAGGAAGGGCTTGCCGCGAAAAGTTAACCAAAAGCGCTTTGTCTAAGCGCGAAGGCGTCAACTGCCTCGTGGTCGACGACGAGCCGCGTCTGCGGCAGGTGTTGGTACGGCTCATGGCCGGAGAAGGATTCCGCTCCGCGGTTTAGGGAGCGCGGCCGGACCGCGACTAGATTTTCCCCAGCGGCGGCACGCGGCATTTTTCCGATAACCACGACGAAATGACTCACGAAGGATTGATGGTCGGGGTATCCGGCGTCCGCGGGCGCGTGGGCGAGGGGCTGACACCGGAAGTCGTGGCCCACTTCGCGGCCGCGTTCGGCGCGTGGGCCGCGGGTGAATCCGCGAGCGCGCGGGCGAAGGGAGCGCGGGCCAAGGTGGTGCTCGGGCGCGACAGCAGGGTGTCGGGACCCATGTTTCACCGCGTCGTCGTCTCGGCGCTGCAGTCCGTGGGCTGCGACATCATCGACATCGGGATGGTTCCCACGCCGACGGTGCAGCTCGCGGTCGAGCATCACCACGCGGCGGGCGGCCTAGCCATCACGGCCAGCCACAACCCGATCGAGTGGAACGCGCTGAAGTTCATCGCGTCCTCGGGGCTGTTCCTGGATGCCGCGCAGGGCGCGGCGATGCGAAAGATGCTGGAGGCCGCTATTCCCCGCGCGTCGTGGGACGGCCTTGGCGCGCTCACGGAGGACACCGGCGCGGTCGCGCGGCACATCGAGCGGATCCTGGCGATCCCGTTCCTCGCCGCGGACGCCATCCGCGGCCGCCGCTTCCACGTCGCGCTCGACTGCGTGCGGGGCGCCGGCGCGGTGATCATGCCCGTGCTGCTGGACCGTCTCGGCTGCAAGGTCACCGCGATCAACATGGAGACCGACGGGCGCTTCCCGCGCGCGCCGGAGCCCGTCGCGGAGAACCTCGGAGAGCTCGAAGAGCTGGTCAAGGCGCACGGCGCGGACATCGGCCTCGCCGTCGATCCCGACGTGGACCGGCTCGCGCTGGTATCCGACGAAGGCAGGGCCATCGGCGAGGACTTCACGCTCGCGCTCGCCGCCCGCGTGGTGCTGCAGCACCGGCCCGGCAACCTCGTCACGAACCTGTCCACGAGCCGGATCATGGAGGACGTCGCCGCGCAGTCGGGGCGTGAGGTGATCCGGGCGCCGGTCGGGGAAGTGAACGTCGCTGTACGCATGCGGGAGGAAGGGGCGCCGATCGGCGGCGAGGGGAACGGCGGCGTCATTCTGACGGAAGTCCACCTCGGCCGGGACGCGCCGGTTGGGGCCGCGCTGGTTCTGCACCTGCTCGCGAGCGAGGGGAAGCCGCTGTCGGAGATAGTCGCGGGCTATCCGCGGTACTCGATCGTGAAGGACAAGCTCGACCGGCCGGCCGTGCCACTCGACGGCGTGTACGACGCGCTCAGGAAGGCGTTTCCCGATGCTACGCCCGACACGCAGGACGGGCTCAGGCTGGCGTGGGCCGACCGCTGGGTCCACGTCAGGCCTTCGGGGACCGAGCCGATCGTTCGCGTGATCGCCGAAGCTCCCGACGAGGCGGGGGCACGGCATATGATACTAGAGGCCCGGACGCTCCTCGACCGGCTAGCTTAGCACCCCTAACGGCGATTCCATGTGTGGCATTGTTGGATACGTTGGTCCCAATCTCGCCAATCCGGTTCTCATAGAGGGCCTTCGACGGCTGGAGTATCGCGGCTACGACTCGGCCGGGATCGCCGTGATGAACGGGAATGGGCTGGAGACGCGGAAGGCGGCGGGTAAGATCTCGCGCCTGGAGGAGGCGCTGGCCGCGTCGCCGATCGAGGGCAACACCGGCATCGCGCACACCCGCTGGGCGACGCACGGCGCGCCGACCGAGTGCAACGCCCACCCACACGTGGACTGCAAGGGCCACATCGCGGTCGTGCACAACGGCATCATCGAGAACTCGTCGGTTCTGCGCAAACAGCTCGAGGCCGCCGGGCACAAGTTCGTGTCCGAGACCGACACCGAGACGCTCGCGCATCTCATCGAAGAGGCGTTTCACGGGAGCCTGGAGGACGCGGTCATCGACGCGCTCCAGGAAGTCGACGGCACCTACGGCATCGCGGTCATCTCCAGCGACGATCCCGACAAGATCGTCGCGGCGAGGAAGGGGAGCCCGCTCCTGCTGGGAATCGGCGACAACGAGTTCTACGTGGCGAGCGACGCGTCGGCGATTCTGGCGCACACGCGCGACGTCGTGTATTTGGACGACGGCGACATCGCGGTGCTCGACCGGAAGGGCTACCACATCCTCGACGAGCGCTCCCGCCGCCTGTCGAAGAAAGTGAGCCGCATCGACTGGGACCTGGACCAGATCGAGCGCGGCGGGTTCGACCATTTCATGCTCAAGGAGATCTTCGAGCAGGGCGCCAGCATCGAGAATACCATGCGGGGCCGCCTGCTCGACGCTGAGGGCACGTCCAAGCTCGGCGGAATCAACCTGAGCGACGAAGAGCTGCTTCAGTTCGACAACGTCGTGATCACGGCGTGCGGCACGAGCTGGCATTCCGCGCTCATCGGCGAGCACATGCTGGAGGAGATGGCGCGGATCCCGGTGGAGGTGGAGTACGCGTCGGAGTTCCGCTACAGGAATCCGATCATCAACGACAGGACGCTGTGCATCGTCATCTCGCAGTCGGGCGAGACGGCGGACACCCTCGCGGCGATGCGCGAGGCGAAGAACCGCGGCGCGTTCACTTATGGAATCGTGAACGTCGTAGGCTCGTCCATCGCGCGCGAGAGCGACGGCGGCATCTACGTGCACGCCGGCCCCGAGATCGGAGTGGCGTCCACCAAGGCGTTCACCTGCCAGGTGATCGCGCTGCTGCTGTTCACGCTCAAGCTCGCGCGCCTGCGGAACCTGTCGGTCGTGCGCGGCCGGGAGATCATCGAGGCGATGCGCGCATTGCCGGCGCAGATCCAGAAGATCCTCGATTCGGCGCCGCGGATCGAGAACCTCGCGGAGGAGTTCAAGGACAGCACGAATTTCCTGTACCTCGGACGCGGCTACAATTTTCCCACGGCACTCGAGGGCGCGCTGAAGCTGAAGGAGATCAGCTACATCCACGCCGAGGGTTATCCGGCCGCCGAGATGAAGCACGGGCCCATCGCGCTGATCGATGCCGAGATGCCGGTCGTGTTCATCACGCCGCACGACTCGGTGTTCGACAAGGTCGTGTCCAACGTGCAGGAGGTGAAGGCTCGCGGCGCGCGCGTGATCGCCATCACCACCGGCGAGGAGCCGTCGCTCGAGGGGAAGATCGACTACGAGATCAGGATCCCGCCCACGATCGAGATGCTGATCCCGGTGCTGGCCGTGGTGCCGCTGCAGCTCCTGGCGTACTACATCGCGGTCAAGCGCGGGGCGAATGTGGACCAGCCTAGGAATTTGGCCAAGTCCGTAACTGTGGAATAGAGCTATTGGCTATTAGCTATTGGCTGTTGGCTAACAGCCCTGCGCCTCCAGTTTTTCCGCCGTCGCCAAGAGCCAATAGCCAACAGCCAAGAGCGCAGTCGTGCGCGTAGTGCTGCAACGCGTCTCCAGCGCCCGCGTAACCGTCGACGGCCGCGTAACCGGCGAGATCGGCCGCGGCCTCCTGCTGCTCGCCGGCTTCACCGCGACGGACACCGCGGACGCCGTGGACTGGATGGCCGACAAGATCGCCACGCTGCGCATCTTCGGCGACGACGCCGGGAAGATGAACCTCTCGCTCGGCGACGTCGGCGGGGCCGTGCTGGTCGTATCGCAGTTCACGCTATACGGCGACGCGGCCAAGGGGCGCCGTCCCAGCTTCATCGACGCGGCGCAGCCCGCGATCGCCGTCCCGTTGTACGGGCGCTTCGTGGAAGCCTTCAGGGTTCGCGGACACCCGGTGGCTACCGGCGAGTTCGGCGCGATGATGAGCGTCGAGCTAATGAACGACGGCCCCGTCACGCTGGTGCTGGAGCGATGAAGCCGAACGTGGTCCTGGCATCGGCGTCGCCGCGGCGGCGCGAGCTGCTCACGCTCATCGGCATCGAGCACTCGGTGGTTCCTTCGAACTTCGACGAGACGATGCACCCCGGGGAGGAGCCGCTCGGGCACGCGCTGCGGCTGGCCGTGGAGAAGGCCGGCGCCGTAGCGACCGCCCACCCGGACGCGGTCGTCATTGGCGCCGACACCGTGGTCGTGCTGGACGGCAAGGTGCTGGACAAGCCGCCGACCCACGCCGCCGCGCGCGAGACGTTGCGGGCGCTCAACGGCCGGACGCACACGGTCATCACCGCGGTCGCGGTAGCGTACGGCGGCGATATCCGCCAGGGCGCCGAGCAGGTCGCGGTCACGTTCCGGCGGCTCGGCGACGACGAGGTGGACGCTTACGTCGCGACCGGGGAAGGGATGGACAAGGCCGGCGCGTACGGCATTCAGGGATTCGGCGCGACGATCGTCGAGCGGATCGAAGGCGACTACTTCGCGGTGATGGGTCTGCCGCTCGTTCGCCTGGTGGGTCTTCTGCGCGAGGTCGGCGTGCGCTACCGCTTCGGAAGTCTGGAGAGCGCGGCCGCCGAGTAGCGGGCCTTCCAGACGTCAACCTTCTCCAGCACGTCGCGGGGCGTGATGCGCCGCATTCGTCCGGGGCGGTTCTTCGCCGAGGCGTCGTAGCTCTCCCCGGGATCGGCGAACGCATCCACGATCAGGTCGTGGAACTTGCGGTACGGTCCGCTGCGCTTGGGATTGGTGTAGCCCATGAGCGATATGACCGGCCGGTCGAGCGCGACGGCCATGTGCAGCGGGCCGGTGTCGGGCGCGAGGACCAGCGCGGACGCGTCGAGAATGCCCACGAGGTTGCGGAGTCCGCTGCCGAGCGCGGAGAAGTGCGGATGTCTGGCGGTCTCCAGAATGATGCGCTCCGCCCGCCGCTCGCGCTCCGACCCACCGCCGACGAGCACCGGCTGCAGCCCATGGTCAGTGTACAGCGCGTCGCACACTTCGGCCCAGCGCTCCGGCGCCCAGTCCTTCACCGGCTTGCTGGTTCCGACGACCACGGACGCGAGCGGCCGGTCGAACTGCGCGGCGAAGGACCGCTGCCACTCGAGCTCGTTCGGCCACGGGCCGAGCCCCCACTCCACCGGCTCGTGCGGGACTCCCAGGTAGGTGAGAAACTCGAAGTACTGGTCCTGCACGTGCTGCGGCGCGTGCGGCGGGATCGTGTGCGTGGTGAACATCGTGTTCATGTCCCGCGCGCGCACCCTGTCGAAGCCGACCTTCACCGGCGCGCGCGTGAAGGCCGTCACGACGCCCGCCTTGAAGTACACCTGGAGGTTGAGGACGACGTCGAACTCGCGCGCGTCGAGCGCGGCGCGGATGTCGCGGAAGGCGCGCAGCCCGGCCGCGCGGTTGAAGACGATTGTCTCGTCCAGCGCGGGGTGGCCGCGCACGAGCGAGTCCGGCCCCGGCTGCACGACCCACGTGATGCGGCTCCGCGGTGAGTGCCGCTTGATCGCGTTGATCACCGGCAGCACGTGCACCGCGTCGCCGACCGCGCTCATCATCACTATGCACACGCGGTTTAGCAAGTTCGTCACTCGGACAGCTCCAGCACGCGATCCAGGATCGCGACGATCTCTTCGCTGGTGATGGAAAGGCCCAGCCGCATGGACTTCTTCAACGACCGCCGCAGCCGCGTGACGTTGGCGTCGCGTACCGTGGGCGAGCCCGGGCTGTGAAAGCGTACGCGGTCCACGTCCAGGATCCAGCCGACGAGGCCGCCGTCGGGGCCCGGCGCGACGAGGACGTTGCGGATGTTGAGGTCGGGATGGTGCGCGCCGGCGGCCACCAGCGAGGCCACCGCGCCCGCCGCGGCGTTGAGCACGACGTCGCGCGCGCCCACGTCGTCCGTGGCCGCGAGCCAGGCAAACAGGTCGGCGCCATTCGGGATCTCGCGCGTGGCGATGTCGAATCGCCGCAGTATCGTGCCGGCCGGATACGTCACGTACGCCACGACCTCGGGAGTGTTCACGCCCGCCGCCCGGAGGCGCTGCGACACGAGTAGCTCGCGGAGGCCGCGCGTGGGAGGAAGGAAGAGATCGCGCGTCAGGCGCGCCGGCGCGCCTCCGCGGAACGCGTGGCGGACGACGACGGACTCTTCCTGTCCGGGAAGCGGCGCCGCGAACACGTCGCCGCGACCCTTCATCCGGCGGCGGTCCGGATGGCGGTCCGCGTACTCGTACAGCGTGCCGTGGCGCAGCGCTTCGCGGATGGGCTGCTCCGCGTCCGCCAGCGCCGTCACCCGCGCGCGTCCCACCCGAAATCGCACGTACCCGGGGATTCCGATTCGCACGGTCAGTCCCTCTTGCCGCGTTCCGGGATGCGCCCGATCGCGGACATGATGGCGCGCGCCTTGTTCTCGGTCTCGACCCACTCCAGCTCGGGCACCGAATCGGCGACTATCCCCGCGCCGGACTGCACCGCCGCGATGCCGCCGGTGATCACGCACGACCGGATGGTCACGGCGAGCTCCATTCGCGCCCCGCCGGCCGCCACGTAACCAAGGGCGCCGCCGTACGGGCCGCGCCGGACCGTCTCGAGGTCGTCGATGATCTGCATGGCCCTGACTTTCGGTGCGCCGGTGAGTGTCCCCGTGGGAAACGTAGCGCGGAGCACCTGCAGCGCGGAGACGCCGCTCCGCACCTTGCCCCGGACGTCACTCACGAGGTGCAGCACGTGCGAGTATTTCTCCACCCGCAGCAGCGCCGTGACTTCGACGGTGCCGTACTCCGCCACGCGGCCGATGTCGTTGCGGCCGAGGTCCACCAGCATTAGATGCTCGGCGCGCTCCTTCGGATCGTTGAGCAGCTCGGCGGCGACGCTGTCGTAGTCGGGAGTCGCGCCCGGCGCGGGCCGCGGCCGCGTCCCGGCTATCGGACGCACAGTGACCATGCCGTCCTGCAGCCGCACGAGCAGCTCGGGCGAGCTGCCCACGATCTCCATCTCGTCGAGAGTTAGACAGTACATGTACGGCGACGGATTGATCGCGCGCAGCGCCCGGTAGAGATCGATCGTATCGAACGTCGCGGGCAGATCGATGCGGCGTGTGAGCACCACCTGAAACGCGTCGCCGGCGAGGATGTGCTCCTTGATCCGCTCGACGGCGCGCTCGAACTGCGGCTGGTCCAGACTCGACTTGCCGGACAGCCTGCGGTCCTCGCCGAGCTGGAGCGGCGCGAGCGGCGACAGACCCTGGAGACGCTCGCGCAGCTCGGCCGCTTCCGCCATCGCGGAGTCGTAGGCGTCGCGGAGCTGCGGCTCGTCGGCGTCGGCGGGGACGCGCACGGTGATCACGATGTTAGCCGTGCCGTGCAGATTGTCTATCACCACCAGCGAGCGCGTGAATATGAACATCGCGTCCGGCACGTCACCGCTGCGCGGCGGCGGAGTGCCGATGCGCTCGAAGTGCCGCACGACGTCGTAGCCGAAGTAGCCGACCGCTCCCGTCCAGAACGGCCCCAGCTCGGGCGCCGTCTGCGGCCGGTCCGCGTGGATCAGCGCGTCCAGGTCGTCGATCGGATCGGCCGGCTCGCGCCGGTTGTGCCAGCCCTTCGCGAGCGTCCAGTCCTCGACGACGCCGTCGCGCAGCCGCCACGCCGCGCGCGGCTCGGTCCCGAGATACGTGTAGCGCGACCACGTCTCGCCGCCGGCGGGCGCCGACTCCAGCAGGAAGGAGAACTGCCCGCGCCTGATTTTCGCGAACGCGGACACCGGAGAGTCCAGGTCCAGCAGGATCTCCGACCGTAGCGGGATCAGCCCGCCCGCGCGCGCGCGGCGCTCGAACTCTTCGAAGGTCACGGCTGCTTAGTGCGCGACATAACTTTGGTTCATGAAGGTGAAGCCCGCGACGGCCGTCGCCACGCTGCTGTGCTGCATCGCCGTCGCCGGCGCCGCGAGCCCGGCCGGCGCGCAACGGTGGAATGATACGCGCGCGCGGGCCCTGGTTGAGCGGGCAACCGCGCTCCGGGCCATGCAGCTGGCCGATACGGCCCTACGCGACTACCGCGCCGAGGCTCGCGGCTACGTGACCTTTCTCGCCCAGCTGGGCGAAGGGTTCACCGAGCCCCCAAAGATCGTCAAGGCCGACCAGCTCGCCCTGGACGTTTACTGGATGGCGCCGGACCGGAGCAAACAGCTCATCCGCGGGAGGCGCGACACGCTGCTGCTTCCAACCGACATCAACTACCACCGGGATCATCTCGGGATAATTCAGAACAACTTTCCCCACATCATCCGGCTGGGCGACGGCGACGAGGTGCGCGACGTGCCCCATCCGCTGTCGCCGGCCGGACTCGAGGAGTACGACTTCTCGATCAGCGACTCGCTGGAGATCAGGCTCGGACCCAGGACGCTGCAGGTGTACGAGGTTCGCGTGCGGCCGCGGGACGACCGCCAGCCGCGCGCGATCGGCGCGCTGTACATCGATCGCGAGACCGCGTCGCTCGCGCGGATGGCGCTCAGCTTCACGCGGGCCGCGCTCAAGGACCGCGAGCTCGAGGACGTCGCGGTCGTACTGGAGAACGGACTCATAGAGGAGCGCTTTTGGCTGCCGCGCAGGCAGGAGATCGAGATCCGGCGCACCGGCAGGTGGCTCGATTACCCCGCGCGCGGGATCATCCGCGGCCGCTGGGAGATCTGCTGCTACGCGGTGAACACCGGATTGAATCCCGCGCTGTTCGCCGGCCCGGAAATCGTGCCCCAGTTCACGCCCGCGCCCGCCCCGGGCGATACCGCGCGGGCGCCGCTGTTCACCGGCGACATCCTCGACGGCCTGCCGGACGACGTCCGCGCGGTGACCGACGCCGAGGTGCTCGCGGTGCAGGAGGAGGCGCGCGCGCTCGTGCGGGCCCAAGCGTTGGCGCGCACGCGTACTACGTCTTTATCCGGCCGGCGAATCTCCGACTTCGCGCGGTTCAATCGCGTCGAGGGTCTCGCGCTCGGCTTGGGTCTGTCGCAGCGGCTCGGCGCGGGCGTGTCGCTCGTCGCCGGCGGGCGGTACGGCTTTTCGGATCACGATTGGAAGGGCCGAGCTGGAATCTCGTACCGGCAGGCGAGCGGAGCCGGCCTCTCCGTCGCCGCGTACGACGATCATGAGCTGGTGGGCGAGGATTCCGAGCGGTCGATGCTCATCAACAGCGTGGCCGCGCAGGAATTCGGCAGCGATTACACGGATCCGTTCGGTTCGCGCGGATTCGAACTGTCGGCGCACTCGCCGCCTGTCGGAGCGTGGCGCGCGTCGGTGTCGCTAGCGCTCGAGAAGCACCGGCTGCTTTCCGTGAACGCGAGCCCGGCGTCGGGCGAGTTCGACAGTACACTGGCCGCCGCGCGCATTGAGGAGCAGCGGCTGGAGCTGGTCCTCGAGCGTCCCACGCGGCTGACCTTCGGCGGATTCGAAGCCAGGTATCGCATCGCCGGCTCCGGGTTCCGGTATGCGGCCTTGCAGTTTCCCGGCAACTGGCAGACCGGAGTGAAGATCGCGCTGCGCGCGAACGTCGAGCGACCGTACGGGACGAGCCGGCTGGTCACGCAGTTCACCTTCGCGGCGGCCACGGACAGGCAGGGCGACTACGTCTATCCAGCAGATGCGACGCCGCGTCCGTCGCGATCCCTGCAGCCGCAACAGCTCGTGTTTCTCGGCGGACCGGTGACTGGCCCGGGTTACGATTTCCACGAATTCGTCGGTACCTCAGGCGGGTCCGCGCGGATCGAGTGGCAGCTGCCCGCGCCGTTTCCAGCGATATCCCTTGGCCGGTTTGGGCGGGCGCCGGCACGAATGACCCTGGCGCCTTACGTCAACGTGGTCGGGATCAACAGCGGCGCGGGATCGCTGCGCAGCGGGCACGGGCTGTATCCGAGCATCGGGGTGGGCGCGCTCACGGTATTCGAAATACTACGCGTCGACGTGGCGCGCGGACTGCGTGACGGGCGTTGGACCATGTCGATCGACCTAAATCGGGATTTCTGGCCGGTGCTGTAGCGAGGTTTTTCGTGATACGCGTGGCGATGGCGAGATTCGAGTGAACAACGGCGTGCCGCACCTCGGACACGACAGCGAACCAGCTGGCAACATCGCGAGGATAGTTGTTCCGCTGTTCAGCGTCTTCGAGCTGAGGCGCTATGGGTTCTATCTCGGCGAGAGCTTTGTCCGCTGACTTATAGCGACGCCGTACATACGTAGCTACTTGTCACCACAGATCCTTTGAAAGAAAGCGGCAAGGTCGACGACGAAGGCCGGGTGCGCCAGATCTGGCTGCCAATCAACCGCATCGATCAATATCTCAGGCCGCTCATCGTCTGGCCTCCACCGCTCGACTACCCGAGCGTCCAGATCCACTATCCAGTAGTCCGGTACGCGAAAGCGCTGGTACAGCTTTCGCTTCGAGTTGCGGTCGGAGCGTGCGCTACTTGGCGACAGAACTTCGACGGCGAGTAGAAGCGAACCCGCCTCCTCAACGCTTATCGGTCTCCGGCCCTCGACCAGCGGTAGCGCGAAGACATCCGGCTGGACCATGTTCTGCCGGTCGAACTCCACGTCGGACGGCGCGATCACGACCTGAGCCACCGGATGGTCGGAGAGGTAGAGCCGAAGCAGATGGTACAGCTCGCCGGCGGCATATTGATGTGGAAGCGGTGGGGACGGAGTCACGTATAGCTCCCCGCCGACAACCTCGTATCGGTTCCGATCGCTCGGGAGCGCCCGCACCATCTCTGCGGTCCAACGTATCGGTGTAGTCGCTGGCATTCCCATAGGATGCATTCCTCGCGTATAGCCGGGCAAGTGCGCATCCACGATGTTGCGCGGTCACATCGCCATCGGCGGCACCGTTCCGCCGCGCAACTCAGCGTGGCATTTCAATCCAACCTTCTCGCCTTGCTCCTGGTTGACCAACTCGACCGGGTGACGATTCACGCCGGAGATTGGGCCGCAAGCGATTGACTTTCCGTACGCGTTTCGAGTTTTGCGCGGAGATGATTGAGGCTGAGCCATTTTCCGTCGGCTTCATCGTAGTACTCCCATACAGCCCATCCGTTGACGGAGCCATATCCCACAGCTTGCGCCGCCGAGGAGGGGCTATCGTAGCGGTTCCCGTCCATCCATAGCTGTAGGCGGTAAGGCGGTCCTCGCGCCGCATTTCGATCACGGCCGTCTCCACACGGTGCATCTCGTGACGGCTGGCCGGAGTACGCTACGACGTGCCCGCCGATTCCTGGCTCCGACCGATTCTCGCTGATCTGCTCAAGCCGAGCGACCTCTCCGGGATCGACGCGGCGGTCACGACGAGCTACTGGGAAACCGCCGCTCGCGTGTCGCCACTCACGGATGACGAGATCACCGCCGCCGTGTCGGAGCGGCTCCGGGTACCGGTGGCGAAGCGGCTGCTGGTCAGCTCACAGGCACGCGAGCGGGTGCCGGAGGAGCTGGCGCGGCGATACAGGATTCTCCCGCTGTCGGTCACGGGCGACACGCTCGAGATAGCGACCTCCAACCCGTACGACATGGATTGCGAGCGCACGCTCGCGTTCTCGTCCGGGCGCCGCGTGCGCATGCTGCTGGCGCCGCCCGCGAGCATCGCCAAGCGGATCGACGAGGTGTATCGCCCGGAGGACGCCGTCGCGAAGATTCTCGACGGAGTCGCCGAGCGGCGCGAGCTGGACGCGGTGCCGGAGCCCGTCGAAGAGTCGCCCGGCTACCTCGACGACTCGGCCATCGAGCGGCCGATCGTCAAGCTGGTGGACCATATAGTGGCCGAAGGGATCGCCTCGCGCGCGAGCGACATCCATCTCGAAGCCGAAGAGCAGGGAATCGCCGTGCGGTATCGCGTGGACGGCGTCCTGCGGCAGGCGATGACGCTGCCGCGCATGATCGGCGTCCCGCTCGTGTCGCGCATCAAGATCATGGCGAACATGGACATCGCCGACCGTCTGCGGCCGCAGGGTGGACGGGCGCGAGTCGGCGCGAACGGCGTCGGCATAGATCTCCGCGTCTCCACGCTCCCCTCGGCGCACGGCGAGAAGGTCGTGATCCGCATTCTCGACGCGCGCACCACGGCGCGCTCGCTCGACTCGCTCGGCTTCGCGCGCGACGAATCCGCGCGCATCCACCGGCTGCTCGACGCGCGCGAGGGGCTCGTGCTGGTCACCGGTCCGACAGGATCCGGCAAGACGACGACTCTGTACGCGATGCTGCGCCACCTGCAGGCGCGCGGCGTCAACATCGTCACGGTCGAAGATCCGGTCGAATACAGGACGCCGGGCATCGTGCAGGTGCAGGTCAACGAGAAAGCCGGGCTGACGTTCGCCGCCGCGCTGCGCTCGATCCTGCGGCAGGACCCCGACATCGTGCTGATCGGCGAGATCAGGGACCGGGAGACCGCGACCATCGCGATTCAGGCCTCGCTGACCGGACATCTCGTGCTCGCCACGCTGCACACCATCGACGCTTGCAGCTCGATCGCGCGCATGACCGATCTCGGTGTGGAGCCGCAGAAAATGGCCGCGGCGCTGAAGGGCGTCATCGCGCAGCGGCTGGTGCGCCGGCTGTGCTCGTGCGGCGCGCCCGGCGGCTGCGCGCGGTGTGGCGGCACCGGCTATCATGGCCGGATCGCGGTGGCCGAGATCGTCATCTCGACGCCGGAGCTGAAAAGGCGAATCGCCCGCGGCGACGGCGTGGCGTCGCTGACAGAAGCCGCGCGCGTGGATGGGGCCGGTGCGATCTGGGAGTCGGGGCTCACGCACGTGTCGGCCGGTGACACGACCCTCGAAGAGCTTCTGCGCGTCGCCGAACGTCCGCTGGAGGAAGCCGTGCCGGCCGGGAGGACGTCCCGGTATCATTCCAGCATCAAAAAAGCGAAAGGCGAGATGACCCAGATAAAAGCCGGTGTGGTCGACGTGTACGTGCTCGCGCGCGAGGGGAGCGAGTGGCGCGTACTGGCCTTGCAGCGCGCCGACGACACGCGCTGTCCCGGCTCCTGGGAATCCATTCACGGCCACATCGCCGACGGCGAGAAGCCGGAGGACGCCGCGCTCCGCGAACTGCGGGAAGAGACCGGTCTCGAGGCCGAGCGGCTTTACAACCTCACGGTGAATGCTTTTTATCTGCACCGCGAGCAAACCGTTCAACTCTCCATCGCCTTCGCCGCCATGGTATCGAACGCGTTACCTGTAACGCTCGGCCTCGAGCACGTGAAATTCGAGTGGCTGACGCTGACCGTCGCCGCAGGCCGTTTCGCCTGGCCGCGCGAGCGCGAAGCCCTCACGCACATCGCCGTCCTTCTGCCCGATGGCGACGCCGGGCCGACGGAGGACGTGCTGCGGATCATCTGAGGTGGGCCGCGCGAAATGTCTGAATGGGGCGCTGGCGCCGGTGCCCCTTTGCCGAGCGGAGAATATGTAGCTTTATCTGCAACGCATATGTGGAGATGACATGAACGCCCAGCAGTCGGCGATGACGGTAGCGCTTCGGCGCTCGCGCATCATTCCAGTGATCACTATCAGCGATCCGAAGAATGCGGTCCCGCTCGCGAACGCGCTGCTGGCCGGTGGATTGCCGATCGCCGAAATCGCACTTCGCACTCCCGGGGCACTGGAAGCGTTGCGCCGCATCACACAGGAGCAGCCCGGAATGTTCGCTGGAGCGGGCACTGTGCTAAACGTCGCGCAAGCCGCGCAGGCAAGAGATGCCGGAGCGAAGTTCGTCGTGTCGCCGGGATTCTCTCGCGCAGTCGTTGACTACTGTCTCGAGCACGACGTTCCCGTTTACCCGGGTGTCGCCACTGCAACCGAGATCGAAGCCGCGCTCGAGGCGGGACTCAACCTGCTCAAGCTGTGGCCGATCGAAACGCTGGGTGGCGTCGCGTACCTTCAGCTCCTGTCCGGCCCGTTCTTTGGCGTCGAGTTCAACCCAAGTGGCGGACTCACTGCCGCAAACTTCGAGAGCTATCTCGCGCTCAAGAGCGTGGTCGCGTGTGGCGGATCGTGGATGGCGCCGCCGGACTGGATTGCATCCAAACAGTTCGACCGCATCCGGGACGCAGCTCGAGACTCGGTGACCAGAGTCGCCCGCTTTACTCCAGCGCTCAATGTGAGCGCGGAAGCTGTTACCGTATCGGCGTCAGCCGGACCATTGCCGCGCCGTGAGGTCTCACCACCGTCGACAAATTTCCCTTGAATCTCCCGACTTAGGAGTCGCTCGGTCGTGGATGGTTGACGAAAGCAGCAAGAAACTCTTCCTCGCTCCCACAGAGGGGGAAAGGAGCTGAGGGGGTCTTCAAACCGAATGTGACAAAAGCGGAGCACATTGATCAGGACGGGCCGACGGAATCCCGGTCTTATCCGCTCACCGATGCACGAACTCCGCCTTCGAGCGGGGGCCGTTGGCGAGGAAATTCCCCACGCCGATCCGCATGTCCTCGGCCGCACAGCACTCCCCGAACATCTCCGATTCGAAGTGCAGGCCATCGGGGAGAGGCTTGTTGCATCTTTGCTGTTGCGCCGGTCTTTTACCGGCGCCTGACACAGGTTCCTGAATCGCTGTAAGCCTTGTAACCTGGCGAAGTTAGCCACGAGTGTAAAAGCATCCGCAGTCAATTTCTTCGCTGCCGGCCCGGTGACATACGGCCCGGGCAAGTCTTCTATCGCGGCGTCCAGCGTGGGTCGCCGAGAAACAGTCCATCGGTGAAGCCGATCTTGTGCGCGAGGTAGACCCCGAACAAGAGGCTGACCGCGCCCGAGACGACGCGCAGAGAGTGCTGCATGCTGGCCACACGGGCGGATGCGAGAACCGACGGCGCGGCGATGGCCAGCGTGATGGACGCCATCCCGACGGTAGTCCCGAATCCGAATACGACCAGGTAGAGCACCGCCCAGCGAGGGTCATCGATCAGCGGCAGGATGAGAAGCGTGGCCGCGGCTGAGCCCGCGAGACCGTGGACGATTCCCACGAACAGTGGCCGCATCGTCGAAAGCGCGCTCGGCTTCGTCTGCACATTGAACAGGTTGAGCAGCCCCAGCACGACCAGCATGATGGCGACTGTGAGCTCCATCCACAGCCCGACTCGCGCGCTGAAGGCGACCTTGAAAAGGATGATCGCGCCTCCGACGAGAAAGATCGTCAGCGTGTGCCCCACCCCCCAGAGCGCGCCGATGTCCCCCGCCTTCCACACCGAGCGCTCGCGGCTTACGATCGTAGTAACCGCGACTATGTGGTCCGCATCTGTAGCGTGACGCATCCCGAGCAGAAGGCTGGCCACGAAGGCAAGCAGGAGACCGTGCATCTCTCAGTCCCCGCGAGCGAGCAGCGACGCGACGATGGCCGCCTGGCCAAAGCTGATGGCGCCGTCGTTTGGCCCGAGCTGGCGCGGCACGAGCACGCGCAGGCCGCGCGCCTCGAGGCGCCCGCGGACGCCGGCGAGGAGTCGCGCGTTCTGGAACGACCCTCCGCCCAGTGCCACGATATCGATGCCGGCGCCGTCCGCCACGGTGATGGCGACCGCAGCAGCCGCACGGACCAAGCTCTCGTGGAAGCGTGCCGCCAGGAGGCCAGCGTCAATGCCACGTTGGCGCTGCTCGCCGAGTGCGGCGAGCAGAGGAATGGGATCGAGCACGAGAGAGTCGCCGGTCTCGCGCACCGGAAATGTCAATGGTTCGGCCGGCTGCGCGCCGGCGAGTGATTCAAGTTCCATCGCCGCCTGTCCTTCGTAGCTGGCGCGCTGCCGGAGGCCGAGGATGGCGGATGCGGCATCGAAGAGCCGTCCCATCGATGACGCGAGCGGTGCGTTGAGCCGCCGCTCGATCTGGCGCTCGGCAGTGGCTCGGTGGTCGGGCACGACGTTGCGGAACGCCAACTCGAACGCGTCGGCAACGCCGGGCTCCAATGACAAGTAGCCGAGCGCCACGCGCCACGGTTCGCGCGCCGCAAGGTCGCCTCCCGGGAGTGGCACATACCGCAAGTGCGCCGCGCGCCGGTATCCGTTGAGGTCGGCGACCAATGTCTCAGCGCCCCACACGTGTCCGTCGTCGCCGAGCCCCGTGCCGTCGAAAGCCAGCCCGACCACCGGCGTCGTGACCCCATGCTCAGCCGCCACCGCGGCGATGTGGGCGTGGTGATGCTGCACCGCGATGGTTCTCGACAGCCCGAGCTCCTCGGCCACGCGGGTGGACAGGTAGCCGGGATGCAGGTCGCGCACGGCCACTTCCGGCGCGATGCGGAAGAGGTCCTGGTATCGCGCGAGGGCGGCGCGGAAGTGCTCGAGACTCTCGATGCTGTCGAGGTCACCGATGTGCGGGCTCACATGGGCCGCGCGGCCACGGACCAGCGTGAAAGTGTTCTTGAGTTGGGGCCCAACTGCCAGGAGCGGCCGGGGAGACGGAACGGGAAGCGTCAGGGCGAGTGGCGCGTAACCCCGGGCGCGGCGCAACAGCACCGGCACGCCGTCGACGACGCGGGCGACCGAGTCGTCGATGCGCGAGAGGATCTCCCGGTCGTGGAGCAGGAACAGGTCGGCGATGTCGCGCAGTCGGATTCGCGCCTCGGCGTTCCCAATGGCGATCGGCTCGTCGCTCAGGTTGCCGCTGGTCATCACGAGGGGCCGACCGACGGCCTCGAGCAGCAGGTGGTGGAGCGGCGTGTATGCGATCATCACGCCCACGCGGTCGAGCCGGGGCGACACGGATGGCGCGATGCGCGACCCGACAACGCGCTCGAGGAGCACCACCGGACGCTCCGCGCCGCCGAGGAGCCGGGCCTCCTGCGCGGAGACGGCGCCGAGGGCGCGGGCCTCGCCGATGGTCCGGACCATCACCGCGAAGGGCTTGGCGTCGCGCTGCTTGCGTTCGCGGAGCCGGCGCACCACGATGTCGTTGGTCGCGTCGCATGCGAGATGGAATCCGCCGACGCCGCGAATCGCGATGATGCGACCGATGCGCAACTCCGCGGCGGCGTCGCGGATGGCGGCGTCTCCGTCCGACAGCGCGATGGCGTCCGCACGGGCGAGCCAGACTCGGGGGCCGCACTCGGGGCAGGCCACTGTTTCCGCGTGGTGGCGACGGTCGGCCGGCGTGCGATACTCGACCTCGCAGCGCGCGCAGAGCGGAAAGGCTGCCATCGAGGTGCGTTCGCGGTCATAGGGCAGCGAGCGGATGACCGTGTATCGCGGGCCGCAATTCGTGCAGGTAATGAACGGGTGCCAAAAGCGGCGATCCGCGGTGTCGAACAGCTCGGCTTCACATTCCGCACACATCGCGAGATCCGGGGTGACCGGGCGGATGCCTTCCACGTCGGCGCTGGCGATGATCCGGAAGTCGTGCGCGCCGGCCGGCACTGCGGCGGCGAGCTCCAGGGCATCGATCCGCGCAACAGGCGGCGCCTCCGTTCGAAGCTCCTGCTGAAAGACGTCGAGCTCCTCCGATCCGCCCTCCACGTGAATCTCGACTGTTCCGGCGACGTTGCGCACCCACCCGGTCAGTGCGTGTCGCGCGGCCAGGCGGTACACGAACGGGCGAAAGCCCACTCCCTGAACAACGCCCGTCACGCAAAGCACCCGCGCGGTGATCGCGGGCGCGGCCGTCATCCTGACGTGCTGACCGGGCGAGCGGAATCGCGCAGGAAGTCGAACCATTCGCCGAGCCCCTGTCCGGTCAGGGCCGACACGCGGAATACCCCGAGTTCCGGGTTCACGGAAAGCGCGTTGGCAACGGCGCGATCCATGTCGAATGGAACGTGCGGCAGCAAGTCGATCTTGGTCATGACCACACGGCGCGCGTTCTCGAACATCTTCGGGTACTTCAGGGGCTTATCCTCGCCCTCGGTAACGGCGAACAGGACGATCATCTCCTTTTCGCCAAGATCCCAGCTCGCCGGGCAGACGAGGTTGCCCACATTCTCGATGAAGAGCAGCCGCGTACGATCGAGCTCGATCTCGTCGATGGCTGTAAGCACCTGCAGTGCGTCGAGGTGGCAGGCGCCACCAGTGACAACCGCGCTGACGACGCGCGGGGTGTGCGCGGCGAGCCGGTCGGCGTCGTTCTGCGTCTGCACGTCACCCGTGATGACGGCGATGTCCATCTCCTCACCGAGGGCGCCGAGCGTGCGCTCGAGGAGCGTCGTCTTCCCCGAGCCGGGCGAGGAGACGAGGTTGATCGCCGTCACGCCATGTCCCGCGAGGCGCAAGCGCACGTCCGCGGCAATCTCGTTGTTGCGCGCCATCACGCGCTCGCGAACTTCAATCGTCCGGACGGCCATCGTCAACCTCCAGGTATGCCACGCGCAGCACATCGCCGGCGCAGCGCACGATGTGCGGCTTCGCTCCGGCGAAGGGCGGAGTAGCGAACACGGCTTCGAGGCAGAACTCGAGACTCGAGGGCTCGACGCCCGCGCTGTCGCCGACGTCAACGGCAACGGTCACTAATTGCGAAGCCGCACGCCCGAGCTTCACCTCGGCGATACGGGCAATTTCCATCGCGAGACTCATCTCATGCACGACGCCGCCGGTTCGCGAGGCGAGCAGCGATGCCCCCATTGCACCAGGCGAGCGATCACAGCTCCGATCGCGGCGTCCACAGCGCGATCCACTTCCGGGCTGAGTTCGAGTGACATCTCTACCGACAGCGGCTGGACACCGATCGCGACCGTCTCTGTCGGAAGGTTGCCGCGCCACTCAGCGGTCGCGAGGACGTCACGCATGTCTATCTGATGCGGGGAAAGCTTGCGGGTGAGGTAGATCGGCAGCCGGTCGCGCTCGAGCACGACGACATCACCCGGCTTGGCGTCCGCTGCGATGGCGTCGAGCAGCACCACACGGTCGGAGTCCTCGATCAACGGGAGGAGGGACATTCCCCACGTGCCACCGTCGGCCAGCTCGACGCCTTCCAGCGTCCACTCGTCGCGAAGGCGCGCGAGCGCAACGAGGCCGAAACCGTCGTCGCCCATCAGCGGATTGCCCAGACCGATCACGGCGCTGCCGCTCATGCGTCCTTCTTCGGATCAGGGTGCTCGGGCGTCGGCCACGGATGCGCCGGCACCTTGCTGATATCGTAGTCTTCGTACGTCTCGTCCGTTGACACGTAACGGCCGCCGGTGATGATCGACGACACCCTTCCTACGCGGTCGACGTAGTCGGAGCGAAGCGTGAAATAGACGTGTAGCACAGCGAAGATGATGTAACCCCAGGCCAGCACGTGGTGAACGAGCCGCACGACCTGGAGTCCGCCGAGGAGCGGCGGGACCCACGCAAACGCTCGGAAGATGATTCCGCCCGGATTCGATTGTCCGTACATCGTGAACCCTGTCACGACAGTCACGATCGTCATCAGATAGAGAATCGTGTACGCGTACTGTTGCAGGGGCTCGTGCCCTACCATGCTCGACTGTTTTTCCGGACGGAAGGTGAGGTACGCGGTCGCTGTTCGTACTGTCCTCCTGAGGTTCTTCGGCGTCACGGGGAAGAGCGCCGGGAATCGCTCGAAACGGTTTCCCGCGAAGAGCCAGTAGACGCGCACGATGCCGGTCATGACGAGCACTGCAGCCGCAGTGAAGTGGGTGAAGCGCACGCGGCCCATGAGATAGTGGGCACTCGCCTCTCCCGACGTCATGAAGTACGGGCGACCGATGTAGAATCCTGTCACGATCAGCACGACGATGCACGCTGCCGCGACCCAGTGCATGGCACGAAGTGGCGCACCCCACAGGTACACCCAGGTGAAGTTGCCTCGCTCGCGGGAAAGTCCGCGCCCAAGACCAAACAACCCGGGTCGCCGCGATCCCGTTGCTGATTCTCCGCGGGCGGTCATTGCACTTTCACCTCCACGACCTCCCTGCCCGTAGCGTCGAGTACGTGGACGCCGCACGCCATGCACGGATCGTAGGAATGAATGGTCCGCAGGATCTCGAGCGGCCGTTCGGGGTCGACGAGCGGGTGATTGTCCTCCAGCGACGCCTCGTACGGACCCGCTTGTCCCTGCGCGTCACGCGGCGAGCAGTTCCAGGTGGACGGCACTACGCACTGGTAGCGGGCGATCTTGCCGTCCGCGATCTGCACCCAGTGACCAAGCGCTCCGCGCGGCGCGTCGAGATAGCCGTAGCCTTCAGCTTTCGCCGGCCACGACTCCGGCTCCCACTTGTCCTTCGTGAACGTGGCGACATCGCCGTTGCGAATGCGGCCGGTGAGTTCGCCGAGCCACTGTTCCATCTTGCGCGCGAGCAGAACCGTTTCGATTCCGCGCGCAGCGGTGCGCCCGAGCGTGGAGAAGAGAACCGCGGGACCGACGTTCAGCTTGCCGAGGGTCTCGCCTACCATCGCCTGGACATCCTTATGGCCGCTCGCGTATGCGACGAGCATCCGGGCGAGTGGCCCCACCTGCATCGCCCGCCCGTCGTACCGCGGCGCCTTCATCCACGTGTACTTGGTCTCGTCCTGCAGATACGTCCACGGCGGCTTGGGGCCGGTGTACTTCGGAGTCGTTTCCCCTTCGTAAGGATGCAGCCCAACCGCGTCTCCTTTCTCATACTCGTACCAGGAGCTGTGGATGTACTCGCGGACTTTCTGCGGGTCGTACTCGTGGACCTTCGTGAGGTCCTTGTCGAGGATGATCCCGCGCGGAAAGTAGAGCGAGTCGAGGTCCCGCACGTCAGCCTCGGGGAACTCGCCGCACGCGAGGAAGTTGGGCACGCCACCGCCAATGGCGCCCCAATCTTTATAGAAGCCGGCGATGGCGACGAGGTCGGGCCAGTACACCTGCTCGACGAAGGCCCGCGCCCGCGTGATCATCCCCGTGAGGTCGGTGATGCGCTCGGCGTTGATCGTCGCGGTGCTGTCAATGTTGATCGCCGACGCCATGCCGCCCACCAGGAAGTTCGGATGTGGGTTCTTGCCGCCGAACACGGTGTGGAGGCGAATCACGTCGCGCTGCCAGTCGAGCGCCTCGAGGTAGTGTGACACCGCGAGCAGATTGACCTCGGGTGGCAGCTTGTACGCCGGGTGACCCCAGTAGCCGTTCGTGAAGATGCCGAGCTGGCCGGTGCCGACGAACTGCTTGAGTCGAGTCTGCACGGCTCGCAGCTGGGCTTCTCCATTATTCGGCCATGGCGACAGCGATTGCCCGATCTTCGCCGCCGCGGCAGGGTCGGCCGAGAGCGCGCTCACCACGTCCACCCAGTCGAGCGCATGCAGGTGGTAGAAGTGGACGACGTGATCCTGGATGAACTGCATCCCGTGCACGAGGTTCCTGATGGTGTTCGCGTTTGCGGGAATCCTGATGTTCAGCGCGTCTTCCACAGCGCGGCAGCTCGCTATGGCGTGGACGGCGGTGCACACGCCGCAGATCCGCTGGGTGAAGGCCCACGCGTCGCGCGGGTCGCGCCCCTGCATGATGATCTCGATGCCGCGGAACTGCGTTGACGACGCCCACGCCTTCGCGATCTTCCCGTTCTCGGACTGCGCCTCGATGCGCAGGTGGCCCTCGATGCGGGTGATCGGATCAACGACAACCCTGGTTCTAGCCATCGTCATTCTCCGTTTCGGTTCCGGTCTCCGGCACCTGGTGGGTCGCCTTGCGGCGCCTGATCTGCGTGAACACAGTGGCGGCTGCATGTGCCGCGACACCTGCTGCCGCACCGACTGCGAGCGCGGCACCGATCGTGTCGACGCGCTGTTCAACAGCGAAACCGCCAACGTTCGGGAGGCGCCCGTAGAAGGGCGTCATCGTATCCCAGAAGTGCGGCTCGGTGCAGCCGATGCAGGGATGGCCGGCGCCTATGGGCCAGCTCGTGCGCGTATTCCACTGGAAGATCGGGCACGGTGAGAACGTCGCCGGGCCCTTGCATCCCACGGAGTACAGGCACCATCCCTTGCGTGCTGACTCGTCGTCGAACGACTCGACGAACTGTCCTGCGTCGAAATGCGCGCGGCGCGTGCACTGGTCGTGGATTCGTTTGCCGTAGGCGAAGAGGGGCCGCCCCTCGCGATCCACGGCCGGCAGGCGCCCGAACGTCAGGTAGTGCACGACCGTCGCGGTGATCACATCCCCGATGGGTGGACAGCCCGCGATGTTCACGATCGGCCGGTTCTTGATGATGTCGCGCACGCCCACCGCGCCCGTCGGGTTGGGACGCGCAGCCTGCACGCTCCCCCAGTGCGCACACGCGCCGACGGCAAGGATCGCGGCGGCGCCGTCAGCCGCTTCTCGCAAGAGATCTTCGGCGGTGCGCCCACCAATCACCGTGTAGATCCCGTCTTCCTTCGTGGGGATCGACCCAGTGACGACGAGGATGTACTTCCCCTTGTTGGCGGCCATCGCGCTCTGCCTGGCGCGTTCGACAGCGTCGCCCGCACTCGCCATGAGCGTGTGGTTGTAGTCGAGCGATACGACGTCGAGGAGAAGATCGCCGATGGTCGGGTCGGCGGTGCGGAGCACGCTCTCGACACAGCCGGTGCACTCCTGCAACTGCAGCCAGATGACGCTCGGCCGCTTCACCGATTCGAGCGCCCTGGCGATGCGCGGGCCGGCGGCGATCCCGAGACCAAGTGCGACAGCGATCTCGCTGCAGAACTTCACAAAATCGCGGCGCGAGACACCGTGCGATTCGAAATGCTGGGCCAGGGTTTCACCTTCGGTCCAAGCGTACGCGGAGGGAGTCATCATCGGAACCTCGGGATGGCGTGAGTCACCTTACGACACGATGGGCGGTGCGACTGTAAGGGAAAGGAGGAATGGACGTACGGGTTATCCGCGCACCGCGAATCGCCGTGAATCCGGAGTGAAATGTTCCCCTAGCATATGCGAGGGAGCTGGTCCCCCGGCAGAAGGTCAACGATGCGTGTACCGCCAAGCGAGGTGCGCAGGGCCACCACGCCGGGGTGCGCCGCGATCACGCGGCCGATCTGGAGCGCGCCTGCACCCAGAGGGTGCGAGCGCAGCGCCGCCAGCACACGCTCGGCGTCGCGGGCGGGGACGAAGGCGAGCAGGATGCCCTCGTTGGCTACATAAAGGGGGTCGAGCCCGAGCACTTCGCACGCAGCGCGTACGTCGTCCGGAACGGGAAGTACGGTCTCGTCAATTTCGACACCGACCCCGGATGCTGCGGCGATCTCGTTGAGCGCGCTCGCCACGCCGCCGCGCGTTGGATCGCGCAGCACGTGCACGTCGACGCGCGCCGTGCGCAGGCGCTCGACGAGGCCGACCAGGCAGGTACTGTCGCTGGTGATCGTCGTCTCGAACGCCAGCCCTTCACGCGCGGCCATGATCGCCATGCCATGGCGGCCGATGGCGCCGCTCACGATCACTGCATCGCCGGCCCGCGCGCGCTCCGGCGCCGGGCGGAATCGCGCGTCGGCCGCCCCGATGCCAGTGGTATTGATGTAGAGACCATCGGCCTTGCCGCGCTCCACGACCTTCGTGTCACCGGCCACGACGGGCACCCCCGCCAGGCTCGCCGCATCCGCCATCGAGCGAACGATGCGGTCGAGGATATCGAGAGGGAGCCCTTCCTCGAGCACGAAGCCAGCCGTCAGGCACACGGGCCGCGCCCCCATCATGGCGACGTCGTTCAGCGTGCCGTGCACGGCGAGCGACCCGATGTCGCCTCCCGGGAACTCCAGCGGACTCACGACGAACGTATCGGTCGAGACCACGACCTCGACTCCCGCGACATTCACCACCGAGCCGTCGCCGAGCTGCGCCAGGGCCTCGTTGGCGAGCGCCGGAAGGAAGCGCTGGCGAAGCAGCGCCGCGCTCATCTTCCCGCCGGAGCCGTGGCCCAGTTGCACACGGTCGGAAGCATCGAGCGGCGCCGGGCAGGCGAGCGTGACCGAACTCACGGCCGTCACGACACCGCTCCTGCCGCCGCGGGGTCGCCGGACTCGCGGTACTTCGCGAGATGGTAGTACGCCGCGCACGCACCCTCGGTGGATACCATGAGCGCGCCAAGGGGGCGCTCGGGAGTGCAGCGGGTGCCGAACGCGGGGCATCGCGGCGGCTTGAGCTTTCCCGTGAGCACTTCGCCGGCGTGGCACTCGGAGGATTCGTTCACGTGAACGTCGCCCAGGCCGAACTTCAGCTCCGCGTCGAAGGCGGCGAACTCCGGCCGGAGCCGCAAGCCGCTCATCGGGATCTCCCCAATGCCGCGCCATTTCCGGTCGGCGAGCTCGAAGACTTCCTGCACGCGCATGCGGGCCGCCGGCGTTCCCTCACGCCGCACGGAGCGCACGTATTGGTTCTCCACGATGTGTCGGCCGGCCTCGAGCTGCTGCACCGCCATCAGCATCCCCTCGAGAATATCGAGCGGCTCGAACCCCGTGACGACGATCGGGACGCCATATCGCATCGCGAGGGGCTCGTATTCCGTCCATCCCATCACCGCGCAGACGTGGCCGGCGGCGAGAAACCCCTGCACGCGGTTGTCCGGCGATTGCATGATCGCGCTGATCGCGGGCGGGACAGTGACGTGCGAGACGAGCACGCTGAAGTTCGGCACGCCGAGCTCGCGGGCCCGCCAGACGGCCATCGCGTTCGCGGGGGCCGTGGTCTCGAACCCGACGGCGAAGAAGACCACTTCGCGGTCCGGGTTGCGACGCGCGATCTCGAGCGCGTCGAGGGGCGAGTACACGATGCGCACGTTGCCGCCGCGCGCGCGAACCTGTTGCAGGTCGCAGTCGCTGCCCGGCACGCGCAGCATGTCACCGAACGAGGTGAAGATCACGTCGGGACGCGCGGCAAGCATGAGCGCCTTGTCGATCTGCTCGAGCGGGGTCACGCACACCGGGCAACCGGGTCCGTGGATCATCTCGATCGCGCCCTCGAGCAGCTCGTCGAGCCCCTGCCGCACGATGGTATGCGTCTGGCCACCGCACACTTCCATGAGCGTCCACGGGCGCGTGGCCGTGCGCTTGATCCGCTCGATCAGCGGGCGCGCGATCGTCGCGTCTCGGTACTCGGTGAGGTACTTCACGGTGCCCGGCCCCGCGCTGCCGCGGTGGTTGCCATGGTCAGGTTCCTTGGGTCAGCGTAGCTCCGCCCGGCGCGGGCGCAGCGGATTGGCCGGCGAGCGCCGCATCGGCCACCTCGCCAATCCAGTCGAGTTCGTCGAGTCGGCTCATCTCACGGAGCACTTCGAAGGTGCGGCGCGCCTCGGATTCGTCGACCTTCGAGATCGCGAAGCCGACGTGCACGATCACGTAGTCCCCCACGCCGGCGTCGGCCTGCACGTACGACAGGCACACCTCGCGCCGCACGCCGCCGAAGTCCACCACTCCCATGGGAAATCCGCCGTCGTCCCGAAGCTCGACAATCCTGCCAGGAATGCCCAGGCACATCGCACGCCCTCCGCGTGATGATCATGCGAACCAGCTCGCGACGACCAATGTCCGGCCCCCGCGCCGATTGTCACGCCCAGACGATAGGACGCGGCGGCAGTCAGCACTCCAGGCCTTAACCTGATTTTCCGACAGGGATTCCCCTATACATGCCGCGCTGATCCCCGAATCCGCTCCCCTTCCCGCCCGATAACATCTGCCGTACGACGCATTTGTGCGGGCCACACCGCGGAATCGGAGATGACGACGATACTCGGCGTGCCGGGCGGTGTGGGACCACACCGGAACGTGCCATTTCGGATCGCGACCCCGCCGGTCCTCGCGAACATAGGCCTGCGCGGAGAAACCGTGCTTCTCGGGAATTCGTTCTTATCAGCTCACCGATGCACGAACTCCGCCTTCGACCGCGGGCCGTTGGCGAGGAAGTTCCCGACGCCGATCCGCATGTCCTCCGTCGCGCAGCACGCCCCGAACATCTCGGATTCGACCTGCAGGCCGTCGGCAAGCGGTTGGTTGCAGCCTTCGAGTAGCGCGCGGCACAGCAGTCCGTCGATGGCCCGGCTCCGGTGTCCTATCTCTACCGGGGGAAGAATCGCGGGCGTCGGCATCGGGCCTGGATCGAGCACCGGCAGCGTGACCTCGCCACGGGCGGCTGCGCGCGCGAGCTCGATCGCCCGCTCCACGACGTTGCCGTCCACCTCCTCGCGGATCAGGCCGCATGCGACCGCCTCCGCTCCCGACAGGCCACGCCCCGTGCGCAGCATCTCGGCGGCCTTCTCCATCCCCACCAGTCGCGGGAGGCGCTGGGTCGCACCAGCGCCGGGGATGATGCCGAGGTTCACTTCGGGCTGTGCGGCCGCCAGTGCGAGACCTTTGCGCGCGACGCGCGCGGTGCAGCACATGGCGAGCTCATTGCCCCCTCCCAACGCCGAGCCGTTGAGCGCGCACACGACGGGTTTCCCCAGCTGCTCGATCAGATTCCCGGCGCGCTTCGAACGGTCCGCTGTCTTCGTGCCGTGCACCGGACTCTCGATCCGCGCCAGGAAGTTCACATCGGCGCCGGAGACGAACGAGTTCGTGCCAAAACCGGTCAGCACTACGGCTGCGATTCTCGGGTCCGAACGTAATGCGACGAAGTGTTCGTACAGCTGCTCGAACACGTCTTCGTTGAGCGCGTTGAGGACCCGCGGGCGGCGAATCGTGAGCACGGCCACGTCGCCCGTGTCGCGCCTGAGCACGTGCGAGACGCGGAACGGCCGCCCCGCGCTGGCTTGCGCCGAGATGCAGCGCGGCACGGCAAAGCCGGGATGATCCGCGGCGTACGCTTCTACCAGCGCCAGCGCCCGGGGAGCTCCCAGCTCGTTCATCAGCTCGAACGGCGCCCGCATCGCGAGCCCGGTCTCGACCGCGACCTCGAGGTCGGCGAGAGAGATGATTCCGCTGTCGAGTATCTGTCCCACGAGTCCGAAGTACGCGCCGCGCATGGTGTCGCGGATCCGCTCCTCCCGCTCCGGCGACAGCTCGACTTTCTCGTCCCGCCCGGGCACGTCCCACGGCTTGCCGGAGGCCATCGCCTCCTTCATTAGTTGCGGCGAGCGCCACCACGGTCCCAGCTTCGACGTCATCTCGTCCAGCGCGTGATCGGTGATTGGGTTGCCGCCGGTGAGGTTCATCGCCGTGAACGGCCCCACCCCCATGCCGAGTGCAGCGCGGGCCGCGGCATCGACTTCCTTGACGGAGCCCAGGCCGGCTTCCACCGCGAGGGCCGCGGCGAGGAATAGCCCCTCGAACACGGGGTTCACGGCGAAGCCGTACCGCCCGCCGACCCTGACGGGCACCTTGCCGATCTCCTCGTACAGCGCCAGCAGGGCGTCGACCAGCACGGGCGCGGTCTGGCTTCCCGGGATGATCTCCACCAGATGGTTGCGGTCCGCCGGGAAGAAATAATGAATGACCAGCGCGCGGGCGCGCGTGCCGAGCTCCGCGAAAAGCTCGTCCGGCTCGATGTGCGACGAGTTGGACGCCAGGATCGCTTCGGGTCCGCACAGCTCTTCCAGCTCCGCGAAGATGCGGCGCTTCACCTCGAGGTTCTCGGTGGCCGCCTCGATGACGAGGCCGGCGCCGCGCAGCTGCTCGTAGTCGCTGGTGAACGAGAGGAGACGGGCCATGCTCTCCGCGGCTTCGGGGGTGAATGCGCCGCTCTCCCGACCCTTGGCGATCTTCCGGTCGGCCTTGGCGCGCCCGCGCTCGACCGCCTCGGCGGAAACGTCCACCACGACGACGGGGACGTCCCGGGTGTGCATCGCTTTGGCGAAGTGCAGCGCGATGTCGGGGCCGATCTGCCCGGACCCGATGACTCCGATCTTGTCGATCTGGAAACCACTGAAGCGGTATCCCACGGCCGAGTTCTCCGGTTGATCTGAGGCTCAACGTGCGTTCCAGGGGCGGCTGGAGCAATCGCTATTGACACCGGCCGCCGGCCAAGCCCATATGTAGTATATCGAACGTCCGTTCGAAATTCGAGAGGGAGGTTGGGCATGGCCGCTGGACACGCCCCGACGCGCGCCGCGCTGGTGGAAAAGGCCCGCGACATCTACGACGACCTCGACTTCGGTGCCGTCCGCCGCTGGCTCGCCGAGCATCCGGGATGCAAGGCGGCGGGCTACCTGCCCGTGTACGTGCCGCGCGAGATCATCCACGCGTGCGGGCTGCTGCCTGTGGGCATCCACGGCGGCGGCGACCGGCTCGAGATCATCCGCGGCGACGCCTTCTACCAGTCCTACATCTGTCATTTGCCGCGCTCGGTCATCGAGCTGGCGCAGTCCGGGCGGCTGGACATGCTGTCGGCGGTGCTGTTCCCGTCGACATGCGACGTGATCCGCAACCTCTCGGGGATGTGGAAGCTGCTCTACCCCGAAGCGTACGTCCGCTACATCGACGTTCCGCAGACCCCGGACAGGGAGGTGGGAGCCGACTTCTGGGAGAGCGAGCTTCGGCGGCTCGTGGACGACCTCGGAGCCGTATCAGGCCATCACCCGACTGACGCCGACCTGCGCGCGTCGGTGGAGCTGTACAACCAGACCAGGGCGATGGTTCGCGCGCTGTACACGGCGCGCCGCGAGCGCCCGTGGGACCTGCCAAGCGAGGAGCTGTACGTGCTGCTTCGCGCGGGGGAGATGATTCCCCCGGAAGAATTCATCGAGCTGGCGCGGGAGTACCTCGCCGCGGTGGAGGCGGAGCCCGGGCGGCCGCGCGACAACAGCCGCGTGGTGGTGGTCGGCGCCTTCTGCGAGCAGCCGCCGCTGGGCCTCATCATCTCGATCGAGCGCGCCGGATGCTACGTCGTGGACGACGACTTCCTCCTCGGCAACCGGTTCCTCCTCCGCGACGTGCCGCTCGACGGCGATCCCGTGCGCGCGCTCGCGGAGGCGTTCGTCTCCAGCGACCAGTGCACGTCGGTGCTGTACGAGAGCGATCCGCTGGGGAAGAAGCGCGTCATGCAGGAGCGCGTCGCCGCCGCCGGCGCCGACGGGATCATCTTCGCGACGCCGAGCTTCTGCGACCCCGCGCTGCTCGACCAGCCGATGCTCCGCAACGGCGCGGAGAAGGCGTGCATCCCGTGCATCGCGTTCAAGTACGCCGAGAACACCGGACAATTCCAGCAATTCCGCGAGCAGGCCGGAACGTTCGCCGACTCGATCAAGCTCTGGGGGGCCGCCTGATGGCCGAAGCGCTGAAAGACCGCTCGATGCTGCTGCAGAAGGAGATGATCGCGCGCCATTTCGAGCGGCTGGCCCGCGCTCCGGAGACGGGCGAGCCGGTGGTGTACACATTCGTTCCGGGGAATCTCACCGAGCTGATCCGCTCCTTCGACGCGCTGCCGGTGCTGCCGGAGATCAACGCGCTGCAGTCGGGGATGCGCAAGCTGTCCGGCGACTACATCGCGGAGGCGGAGCGCGCGGGCCATTCGGAGGACGTCTGCACCTACGTGAAGTGCGACATCGGGATGATGCGCTCGGGCAACCTGGGTCCGGGCGGCTTGAAGCTGCCGAAGCCGGACCTGCTGCTACTCTCGTACACGGGCTGCTACACGTTCATGAAGTGGTTCGAGCTGCTGCGCGAGGAATACGACTGCCCGACGGTCATGTTCCATGTGCCGTATCAGGGTGACGGCGTGCTCGAGCCGGAGCATCGCAGCTACATGCTGCGGCAGCTCAGGGAGCAGGTGATTCCCGCGCTCGAGAAAGCGACCGGCCGCAAGTACGACGAAGACAAGCTGCGCCATAATCTCGCGCTGTCCGCGCAAGCCGAGGACGACCTGGTGGCCGTGCTCCAGGCCGGAAAGAACAGGCCGAGTCCGATCGACGGCTACTTCGGCACCGTGTACTACGTCGGCCCGATCTTCAGCGCGTTCCGCGGAACCGAGGAGGGCGTCGAGTACTACCGGACCCTGCGGGCGGAAGTCGAGGAGCGCGCGGCGCTCGGGCTCGGACCGATCACCCCCGACGGACCGCTCGAGGGGGAGCGCTATCGCCTGGTCGTCGAAGGCCCGCCGAACTGGACGTCGTTCCGCGACTTCTGGAAGATGTTCTCCGACGAGAAGGCAGTCGTGGTCGCGTCCACGTACACGAAAGTCGGCGGCACGTACGACTTCGGCTTCCGGCACGATCCGGACGATCCGCTCGGCACCCTCGCCGACTACTGCAGCGGCTGCTACACCAACCTGAACCTGCCGTCGCGGATCGACATGATCTCGCGCTACATCGAGGAATATCAGGCCGACGGATTCCTGATCAACTCGGTGAAATCGTGCAATTCCTTCTCGGCGGGTCAGCTGATGATCCTCCGCGAAGTCGAGAAGCGCACCGGCATACCCGGAGCGTTCATCGAGTCCGACCTGGTGGATCCGCGCTACTTCTCCGCCGCGAACATCAAGAACCGGTTGGAGAGCTACTTCCAGATGATCGACGCGCGGCGACTCGGGAAGACAGCATGAGCTGCGTCGTCGGCATAGACCTGGGCTCGACCACCACCAAGGCGGTCATCCTCGACGAGAACTGCGAGGTGCTCGGGCGCGGCATCACGAACTCGCGCTCCAACTACGACCTCGCGGCCGCGGTGGCGAGGACGGAGGGATTCATCAACGCGCGCTTCGGCCTCGTCGAGCAGCAGCTCCAGGCGACGGAGACGGCGGCGATGGTGAGCCGCTTGCGCCGCGCCTTCGTGATGGAGCAGATACTCCAGCAGCTGCGCAGGCTGGAGCAGCTGATGCTCGAGGAGACCGAGCGCTCGGCGCCGGACCACCTCAAGTCCGCGTTCAGGGCGAGCATCGAGGAGATCTGCCGGCGGATCGCGGTGGAGGAGGAGCAGCGCTTCAAGCAGCCGCCGATGCTGCGCTCCGATTTCTTCCGCGACGCGGCGGGCTCGGCGTTCATGCGTATCGCCGAGCAGCTCGCCGATCCCGCGGGCGTCAGCTTCGACCGGCTGGTGGGCGTGTACGACAAGTGCATCATCCGCGTGGAGAACGAGCCGCTCGACCTCGACTTCCGCGATCACATCGGGGACGCGCTGCGGCGCGTGGGCAACCCGCCGGGGCTCGCCGACGCGGTCGAGTACGCCGTGGCCAGGGACCTCGAGCCGTCGTACACGGTGGGAACCGGCTACGGTCGCGCGCGCCTCCCCTTCCCGAAGGAACAGATCCGCTCCGAGATCCTGTGTCACGGTCTCGGCGCGCACGCGATGTTCCCCGGCACGCGCACGGT
Source organism: Gemmatimonadaceae bacterium (assembly GCA_040882285.1). Lineage (NCBI taxonomy): Bacteria > Pseudomonadati > Gemmatimonadota > Gemmatimonadia > Gemmatimonadales > Gemmatimonadaceae > Gemmatimonadaceae bacterium. The sequence goes on along the minus strand of JBBEBQ010000005.1, from coordinate 435,799 downwards.
CCTCGACATCGGCGGACAGGACACCAAGGCGATCCAGGTGGACGAGCAGGGGATCGTGACGAACTTCCAGATGAACGACCGGTGCGCCGCCGGCTGCGGTCGCTACCTCGGCTACATCGCCGACGAGATGAACCTCGGCCTGCACGAGCTGGGGCCGCTCGCCGAGCAATCGAAGCGGTGCGTGAAGATCAACTCCACGTGCACCGTGTTCGCCGGCGCCGAGCTGCGGGAGCGTCTCGGGCTCGGCGAGAAGCGCGAGGACATTCTCGCCGGGCTGCACCGCGCGATCGTCATTCGCGCGATGAGCCTGCTGGCCCGCTCCGGGGGAGTGTCCGACGAGTTCACGTTCACCGGCGGAGTCGCCAAGAATCCCGCCGCCGTGCACGCGATTCGTGATCTCGTCGGAGAGAACTACGGCGAGCGGACGCTCAACATCTCCCCGGACAGCATCTACACGGGCGCGCTTGGCGCGGCGCTCTTCGCCAGCAGGATAGCGGCATGACACACATCTCGGCAGGAATCGACGCGGGCAGCGGCGCCGTCAAGGTGGCGATAATGTCCACGGACGGCGACATCGATGGAACGGTCCTGTCGCAGGAGTCGGCGCGCATCCGGCGGCGGGAAGTCGCCAAGGTCGTGGACGAGGTGTTCGAGGCCGCGGTGTCGGCGGCGGACGTGGGCGAGATCCACTACGTCGCCACCACCGGCGAGGGAGCGGATTTTCCATTCGCGACGGGACACTTCTACGGCATGACCACCCACGCGCGCGGCGCGCTGTTCCTCGATCCGCGCGCCCGCGCGGTGCTCGACGTGGGCGCGCTGCACACCCGCGCCGTCGCGATGGATGCGCGCGGCCGCGTGCTGGATTACAAGATGACCAGCCAGTGCGCGTCCGGCTCCGGCCAGTTCCTCGAGAACATCGCGCGCTACCTCGGCGTCTCACACGACGAGATCGGGCAGCTTTCGCTGGAGGCGCGGCAGCCGGAGAAGGTGAGCTCGATCTGCGCGGTGCTGGCGGAGACCGACGTCATCAACATGGTGTCGCGCGGAATCACGACGCAGGACATCCTGCGCGGGGTGCACGAGAGCATGGCCGACCGGTTCGTGCGGCTGCTGCGTTCGCTCCAGTTCGACGGCCCCGCGTTCGTGAGCGGAGGGCTCGCGTCGGACGTCGGGTTGCTCGGCGCGCTGCGCGACGGCCTCGCCAAGAAGGCGGGCAAGACCAGCGCCCCGCTCGAAGTCGTGACGCATGCGGACGCGATCTTCGCCGGCGCCATCGGCGCCGCGCTGTGCGGTGGATTCAGGTACCGGAAGCTGGGCCAGGGAGGCGTCGCGTGGGCCGCCGCTACAGCATAGTCCCTACCGTCCCGGGAACGCGCGCCCGATGACGATCGCGCCCATCGCCTGGCACCGCCCGGCGAGCCTGGCCGAGGCGTGCGCGCTCGGGCTGCGGTACGGGCGCGACGCGGCGTTTCTGGCCGGCGGAACCGAGCTGATTCCCGACTACCAGCGCGCGCGGGAGACGGCGCAACACCTGATCGCGCTCGAGTCGGTCCCCGAGCTGCGGGGGATCTCGGAGGATAAGGGAGCGCTGCGGATCGGCGCGCTCACGACGATCGCCGAGATCGCCGCGTCGCCGCTCGTGCGCGCGCTGGTCCCCGCGCTCGCCGACGCGGCGCGCGCCATCGGGAGCCCGCAGATCCGGAGTATGGCGACCATCGGCGGAAATTTCTGCCGCGCGGTGCCGTGCGCCGACACTCCGCCCGCCGCGATCGTATCCGCGGCGCGGGTGCGGCTCGTCGGCACGGCGGGCGCGCGCGAGCTCGACGCCGTGGACTTCTTCACCGGCGTGCGCGCGACCGCGCTTGGCCCGGGGGAAGTGCTGGTGGAGATCGTGCTTCCGGCGCAGCCGCCGCACTCCGGCGCGAGCTACCAGCGGTTCGCCAGGCGGCGCGGTCCGGCGCTCGCCGTCGCGGCGGTCGCGGCCAGGGTGACGCTCGACGGGGACAGAGTCTCGGAGGCACGCATCGCGCTTGGCGCGGTCTCTCCGACTCCGCTCACCGTCGCGCGCGCCGCGGCGCTGCTCGAGGGGGAGACGCCCTCCGCCGCGCTCTTCGAGGCGGCCGGCGAGCTGTGCGCGCAGGCCGCGCTGCCTATCAGCGACGTGCGCGGATCGGCCGATTACCGGAGGGAGCTGGTCCGCGTGCTGGCTCGCCGCGCGTTCCAGGAAGCCGTGGCGCGCGCCGGAGGCTCCGTGCAATGAGCGGGGAGCTGATGATCCGGCTGAACGTGAACGGCGAGGATCGCGCTTTCGCCGTGCGCCCGAACGCGACGCTGCTCGCCGTGCTGCGCGACGATCTCGGCCTAACCGGAGCAAAGCGGGGATGCGGCGCGGGAGACTGCGGCGCGTGCACGGTGCAGGTGGAAGGGGAGCCGGTGGCGTCGTGCCTGATGCTGGCCGCGGCCGCCGACGGAAAGTCGGTCGCGACGGTGGAGGGCCTCGCGCGCGGCGGCGAGCTGCACCCGCTGCAGAAAGCGTTCGTCAAGCACGGCGCGCTCCAGTGCGGCTACTGCACGAGCGGCGCGCTGATGTCGGCGAAGGCGCTGCTCGACCGCGACCCCGACCCGTCGCGCGACGAGATCAAGGCCGCGCTCAGCGGGAATCTCTGCCGGTGCGGCACCTACGGCCGCATGGTCAGCGCGGTCGAGGGATGGAGAGAGCACGACGGAGTCGCGCTCGACACGCAGCCGCGCGCGCACGGCGAGAGCGACCAGGAGCGCGACCACGCGGTGGTGGGCCGCGGCGTCACGCGCTACGACGGTCCCGACAAGGTCACCGGGCGCGCCAAGTACACCGCCGACCTGCGGCTGCCCGGCATGCTGTACGGCAAGATTCTCGGCAGCCCCATCGCGCACGGGCGCATCACGCGGCTCGACGTGTCCCGGGCCCGCGCGTTGCCGGGCGTGGTGGACGTGCTGACCGCCGCCGACGTGCCGGATGTGTGGTACGGCGTCAGCCCCGCGCGCGAGGACGAGCAGCTGCTCGCCAGTGACCGCGTGCGCTACGTGGGCGACGAGATCGCCGCCGTGGCGGCGGTGGACGAGGAGACGGCGCTGCGCGCGATACAGCTCATCGAGGTGGAATTCGAGGAGCTGCCGGCCGTGTTCGATCCGGAGGCGGCGATGGCGCCGGGCGCGCCGGTGATTCACCCCGAGAAGCCGCGTTACGCCGGCAACGTCAACACGCGCGTGGACTGGCACTTCGGCGACGTGGAGAAGGGCTTCGCGGAAGCGGACCACATACGCGGGCAGCGATTCGTCGGGAACCGCACGTACCAGGCGCCGATGGAGCCGCACGCTGCGCTCGCGCGCTGGGAAAACCACGCGGATCGGCTCACGATCTGGACCTCGACGCAGACGCCACACTACGTCCACCGCTCGCTCTCGCGCATGCTCGGCATGCCGATGGGGAACATCCGCGTGATCCGGCCGCCGGTGGGCGGCGGGTTCGGCGCGAAGGCCGAGGCGACCCCGCTCGATTACTGCTCCGCGATCTTCGCGAAGCGCACCGGCAGGCCGGTGATGATGGAGTATTCGCGCGAAGAGATGTTCCGGCACTTTCGCGGCCGCCACAAGCAGTACATCGACCTCAGGATCGGCGTGAAGCGCGACGGCACGATCACGGCAGTGGAGCAGCGCGTCGTGCTGGACGGCGGCGCGTACACCTCGTACGGCGTGATCACGGCGTACTACGCCGGCTCGATGCTGCCCACGTTGTACCGGATGCCGAACTACCGCTACGAGGGGATCCGCGTCTACACCAACCTGCCGGCGTCCGGCGCGTTCCGCGGCCACGGCGTGCCGCAGCCGCGCTTCGCGTTCGAGTCGCTGCTCGACATGATCGCGGAGGACATCGGTCTCGATCCCATCGACATCCGGCTCAGGAACGCGACGCTGCCGAACACGCGCACGTGCAACGCGCTCGACATCTCTTCGTGCGAGTTCACGGCGACGCTTGTCCGCGCGCGCGACACCTCGAAGTGGCCGGACAAGAAGGGCCAGCTGCCGCGCGGGCGGGGAATCGGCGTCGGCTGCGGCGGCTTCGTCTCGGGCGCGGGATATCCCATCTACCGGTCGGACTTCCCGCACTCGAACGCCGTCATCCGCGTGCACGAGGACGGCACCGGCGTGTCGCTGCACATAGCCGCGGCGGAGATCGGGCAAGGGTCCGACACGGTGCTCGTGCAGATGGCCGCGGAAGAGCTGGGCGTGCCGTACGAGTGGGTCTGGCTGGCGGACTGCGACACGACGACGAGTCCGCTGGACCTGGGCTCGTACTCCAGCAGGGTGACGCTCATGGCCGGGCACGCGGTGCAGCGCGCGGCGGCCAACGTCCGCGCGCAGGTGCTGGCGATCGCCGCCGGCGAGCTGTCGCGCGACCCCGCGTCGCTCGTGGCGCGGAGCGGACGCATCTTCGCGCGGGACGAGCCCGCGGTGGAGATGGAGTGGGCGGCCGCGGCGCGGCTCGCGTTCGGCCGGCACGGTCCCGTCGTCGGGACGGGATCGTATCAACCGCCGAAGGATCTCGGCGGCGACTTCAAGGGAGGCGCGGTCGGCACGTCGCCGGCGTACAGTTTCTCGACCGTGATCGCGGAAGTCACGGTGGATCTGGAGACGGGGCAGGTGTCCGTGGATCGCGTGACGGACTTCAGCGACGCGGGCACGGTCATCAATCCCGTGACGTTCCACGGACAGGTGGAAGGCTCGATCATCATGGGGCTCGGCGAGACGCTGCTCGAGGATACGCTGTTCGACTCTAAAGGGAGCGCGATGAACCCGAATCTCCACGACTACCTGATCCCGACGATGCAGGAGACACCCGAGATCCATACCGCGGCGGTGGAGAGCTTCGAGCCCAATGGACCGTTCGGCGCGAAGGAAGTCGGCGAGGGATCGCTGGTACCAGTGCTCGGCGCCATCGCCAACGCGATTTACGATGCGTGCGGCGTGCGCGTGACGGAGCTACCCGCGTCTCCGGAGAAGATTCTGCGCGGCCTGGCGGAGCGCGCCCAAGGCGACGGAGCGGCGGCGCATCCCGGGGCGAATCTGTCCGGCCTCGCCGGACGGACGACGACCGAGGGAGTCCCCGCATGAGCGCGCCGCGCATAGCACCGATCGACGACATCCGGCCGTCCCGGCTCGTCCGCCCGTCCTCGCAGAAGAAGCTGGACCGGCTGCTGAGCAAGGCGGCCGCGCTCATCGCGAAGAACGGGTTCAACGCGATGACGATGCGCGAGCTGAGCACCGCTCTCGGCATGAGCCTGGCCGGACTGTACCACTACTTCGCGAGCAAGGAAGATCTTCTCTTCCAGCTGCAGTACCGCACGTTCGCGGCGCTGCTCGAGCAGCAGGAGAAGATCGCCGAGCAGCCGGGCACGCCCGAGGAGCGGCTCGAGCGGCTGCTCACAGGCCATCTCCAGTTCTACTCCCGGCACACCAACGAGCTCAAGGTGTGCACGTTCGAGCTCGAGTCGCTCGGCCCGAAGCCGTACAAGCTCGCGGAGGAGATCCGGCGCCGGTATTACAGGCTCATGGCCTCCGTGGTCGCGCAGGTGATCGACGGGCCGGCGGCGGGCGCGAGGGAGACCCGCCAGAGCCGGCACGCCTCGCTGTACATCTTCGGAATGCTGAACTGGATCTTCATGTGGTACGACCCCGCGCGGCACGGTTCGGTCGAGCAGATAGGACGGGAGATGCGCGATATGCTGTTACACGGACTCAAGGGCACAAAACGAAGCGGCTGATCCGGGGCGCCGTGCGCGCTTTCCGGTACTTCACTCAGGAGGTTGGGCGTGCAGTTCAACGATGTCTGGATTCCGTACGGCGGATACTGGTGCACGCCCTTCAGCGCGTGGCAGGGCTCGTTCGCCGCGCTACCCCCGATCCCGTTCGCCGCGGAGATGGCGGCGCGGGCGCTGTCGGAGCGCGGCATCGCCGCGACCGACATCGACGGCATGTGTCTCGGCACGACCGTCGCGAGCAAGCATTCCTTTTACGGCGCGCCGTGGTTCGCGGGACTCGCCGGTCTGGGGCACTTGAGCGGGCCGACGATCAATCAGGCGTGCGCGACCTCGGTGCGCTGCGTCGTGCAGGGCGCGCAGGAGCTCGAGTCGAACGGCGCGCGCACCTATCTCGCCGCAACCGCGGACCGCACGAGCAACGGGCCGCACGTGTTCTATCCGAACCCGGCGGCTCCGGGCGGTACCGGCGAATCGGAGAACATCGTGCTCGACAGCTTCGGCCACGATCCCTACGCCAAGGGATCCATGCTCCAGACGGCGGAGAACGTGGCGCGCGAGGCCGGGATCACGCGCGAGGCGCAGGACGAGATCGCGCTGCTCAGGTACGGGCAGTACGAGTCCGCTCGTGTAGACGGTGGCGCGTTTTTCGGCCGCTACATGTTGAATCCGGTGGAGGTCAGGGACGCGCGTGGGAAGAAGGTCCTCGCGACGGTAACCGGAGACGAGGGGGTTTTCCCTACGACGGCCGCGGGACTTGCCGGACTCCGGCCGGTTCTCGAAGGCGGTACGGTCACGTATGGCACACAGACGCGCCCCGCCGACGGGAACGCCGCCATGCTGCTCACGGCGGGCCGCGCGCGCGCCCGCTCGTTGGCGCCCGACGGCAACGTGGACGTACAGCTCCTCTCCTACGGGCAGGCGCGCGCACGGAAGGGCTTCATGCCGATGGCGGTCGTCCCCGCCGCGCAGCTCGCGCTCGAGCGCGCGGGGATCCGGGCGAGCGATCTCGCGAGCGTCACGACCCACACCGCGTTCGCCGTGAACGACGTGTACTTCGTCCGCGAGCTGAAGTTCGACGCCGAGCGGATGAACCGGCACGGGTGCTCGCTCGTGTGGGGACACCCCCAGGGGCCGACCGGGCTTCGCTCGATAATGGAGCTGATCGAGGACCTGGTGACCCTCGGCGGAGGTTATGGGCTATTCACCGGCTGTGCCGCAGGCGACAGCGCCGCCGCGATCGTGCTAAGGGTCGACACGCGCTGAACACATACGACTGCCAGAGGAACCTTGGTGATGAACTACTTCGCTCCGAAAGACGCCGCCGGATTCGGCTTCAAGGACATCCTGTACGAGAAGAAGGACTGGGTCGGCCGCATCACGATCAACCGCCCCGAGTCGTTCAATTGTTACACGACGTCCACGCTGCAGGAGCTGATCACCGCCGTCGACGACGCCTCGAACGACGACAACGTCGGGGTGATCGTGCTTACCGGCGCCGGCGACAAGGCGTTCTGCACCGGCGGCGACGTAAAAGAGTACGCGAACGTCTACACCAGGAGTCCGCACGACTACTTCAAGTACATGGGGCTGTTCGCCAAGTACATCGAGAGCATCCTCCGGAGCGGCAAGGTGACGATCGCGCGCATCAACGGGATCGCGGTCGGCGGCGGAAACGAGACCCAGCTGGCGTGCGATCTCGCGGTCATGGCCGACGACACGTACCTGGCCCAGGTGGGAACGAGCGTCGGCAGCGTAGCATGCGGCGGCGCGACCCAATGGCTGTCGATCCACGTAGGCGATCGTCGCGCGCGCGAGATGCTGTTTCTCAATCCGCGGATTCCAGCGGTGAAAGCGCTGGAATGGGGGCTGGTGAATCGCGTAGTCCCCCGCGCGAAGCTCGACGAGGAAGTCGCCACGCTCGTCGGCCAGCTGCTCGAGAAGTTCCCCGAGTGCACCCGGTACACCAAGCAGCAGGTGAACTACTGGAAGGAGGTGTCGTGGCACGCGACGGTCGGCCACGCGCGCGACTGGCTGTCGACGCACTTCACGACGCTCGAGCCGTACGAGGGAATGCAGGCGTTCGTCGAGAAGCGGAAGGTGGACTTCATGGGGCTGCGGCGCAAAGCCGCCGGCGAAGGTAGCAGCGAGTTCCTCTGGGGCCCGTACGACAAGGCGTGCGGCAAGTGCGGGGCGAAGGGAATGCCGGAGCAGTTCAGCTTCTGCGGCAGCTGCGGGGCCGGGCTCGCCTAGGACCACGGACCACGATGAATCTCGCGCTCTCGGGACAGGCCGCGCTGGTGACGGGCGCTGGACGGGGCATCGGCGCGGCGATCGTGCGCGAGCTCGCGCGCGCCGGCTGCGACGTGGCGCTCGTCGAATTCGGCGCGTTCGCCGGAGCGGAGAGCCTGGCCGCGGAGCTGCGTGACGAGGGGAGGCGGTCCATCGCGATTCGCGCCGACGTGTCCGATTTCGCCGGCGCGGAGCGGACGGTCGCGGCCGCGGTGGATGCGCTCGGGCGGCTCGATCATCTGGTGTGCAATGCCGGCATCACGCGCGACGCGATGAGCTGGAAGATGACGGAAGAGCAGTGGGATCAGGTGATCGACGTCAATCTCAAGGGCTGCTTCGCGTACTGTCGCGCGGTCGCCGGCCCGTTCCGGAAGCAGCTGCACGGGCGGATCGTGAACATCGCGTCCGTCAACGGCCTGCGTGGCAAGGCGGGGCAGTCGAATTACGCGGCGTCGAAGGCCGGAGTCATAGCGCTCACGCGCACTTTCGCGCGCGAGCTCGGCCCGAAAGGAGTGAACGTGAACTGCATCGCTCCGGGGATGGTGCGAACGGAGATGACCGCGAAGCTTCCGCCCGCCGTGCTCGAGAGCGCGCTCGCCGACACGCCGCTCGGGCGGATGGCCGAGCCCGAGGACATCGCCCGTGTGGTGGTCTTCCTGTGCGGCGAAGCCTCCCGCCACATTACCGGTGAGGTGATCAGGGTGGATGGAGGACAACTGGCATGAGCGCACCGCCCACGCACGAGCCTGTCGTGAAGGCGGCGACCGCCGCGCGCTTCATCGGCTACGAGGCGCGCGAGGGCATCGCGTTCGTGACGCTGGACGCGCCGCCGCTCAACATATTGACCGCGGCGGCGATGCTGCAGCTCGCCGAAGCCCTCGAGCGCGCACAGGCGGACCGGTCGCTCTGCGGGATCGCGCTGTCGGCGAAAGGCAAGGCCTTCTCGGCGGGCGCGGACATCGGCGAGCACCGGCCGGAACAGGCGCCCGGGATGATCGCCGCCTTCAGCCGGCTGTTCCAGGTACTGGGCGCGAGCGAGCTGCCGCTGGTGATGGCGGTCGACGGAGCCGCGCTGGGGGCCGGGTTCGAGCTGGCGATGATGGCCGACGTCCTCCTCGCGAGCGAGCGCGCCACGTTCGGGCAGCCGGAGATCAGGCTCGGCTTCTTCGCGCCGGTCGGAGTGACGGCATTGCCGGCGCGCGTCGGGCTGGGCCGCGCGCTCGAGATCACGTGCACGGGACGCACGTATACGGCGGCCGAGATGCTCGCGCTGGGACTCGTGTCGCGCGTGGTCGCGGCGGCGGAGCTGCCGGCGGCCGTGGAAGGCGTGCTCGCGGACCTGCGGCGCGCGAGCCCGCTCGTGCTGCGGATGAACGTGCGGCTGACGCGCGCGCTGCTCGGTCAGCCATTCGAGGGGGCGCGCCGCGCGGCCGAGGATGCCTTCCTCGGAGAGCTGATGGCCACGGAGGACGTGCGCGAAGGGCTCGCGTCGTTCTTCGAGAAGCGGCGACCCGTGTGGAAGAACCGATGACCGGCACTGGCGGGCGCGAGCGACCGGAGCGATGAGAGTCCTCGTCGTCGGCGCGGGCGCGCTGGGCGGGCTCGTGGGAGCAATGCTCACGCGCGCCGGAGAGGACGTGACACTCCTCGAGGTGAATGCCGCGCGCGCGCATCAGCTCAACACGGACGGGTTGCAGATCGCGCGGTCCGGAGGCGGCGAGTCCATCACGGTTCCGCTGCGCGTCGTTACCTCGCTGGAAGGGCTCGATCCGTTCGACCTGGTCTTCATCGCGGTGAAGACGTATCAGACCGAGGACGCGGTGCGGGCCGCGCTACCGGCCGCGCGCGCGGATACGCGCTTCCTGTCCATGCAGAACGGCGTCGGCAACGCGGAGCTGGTGGCCGGTCTCGTCGGTCCGGATCGGGTGCTGTGCGGCATCACCTATCACAGCGTGCAGCACGTCGGGCCGGGGCGCCTGCAGTTCCGCGCCGGAATCAAGCCGATCCAGATCGCTCCCTTCGACGGCGTCGTGACTCCGGCGATCGATGCGATCGGAGAGATGTTCCGGGCGGCCGGGCTCGATACCGCCGTGGTCGCGAACATCGATCATGCGGTGTGGCAGAAGCTGCTGCACAACGCGTCGATCAATCCGGTATCGGCCATTACCGGACTCACCTGCCGCGAGATCCTCGGAGACGAGGACCTACTGGCGTTCATCCGCGACCTGTGCGCGGAAATCGTCGCTGTCATGCGCGCGCGCGGCGTTCCGATCGTCGATGAGGAGGATCCGTTCCGTCCGCTGCTCGGATCGCTCGCCGCGCTCGGGAACAACCGCCCGACGATGTGGCAGGACCTCGCGCGCGGAGTGCGAACTGAGATTGACTCGCTCAACGGCGCGGTGGTCGCGGAGGCGGGGCGACTCGGGCTCCACGCGCCGCACAACGCGGCGCTCGTGCGGTTCGTGCATTCGCGCGAGCGGCAGAAGTTTCTCAACCGGCAGAGCGTCTCGCGCGCGCTGGGGCTCGACGCCGGATCCGGATCCAAGCGGGCGACCGCCGGTAGCGGTCGCACCGTGCCGTCCGCTGCCGGTTCCGAGCCATGGAACCGGCAGGAGCTGCCGGCTCTCGAGAGCACGCGGCGCCTGCGGGAGATCATCCGGGAATACCACCGCGACCTCGCCGCCGCATCCGAGGACCCCGACCGCTTCGTAGCCGCGACGTCGTGTCTGGCTCCGGTCGAGATCGTTCGCGCGCTCGGCATCGTTCCCTGGTTTCCGGAGAACCGCGCCGCGCGCATCAGTGCCCGGCACGAGGCCGCCCGCTACATGGCGCGGGCGTCCGCCGAAGGCTTCTCCCCGTTCTCCAGCTCGGCGATGCGCACGGACATCGGAGCGCTGCTGTCCGAGAGCGGTCCGCTCGTCATGACCGATGGAATCACGGGCACGCCGCGTTGCGATATCGCCGTGTACTCGACCAGCACCGGTCAGGAGCTGCCGCGCTGGTTCGAGTTTTATGGCGCGCACTTCGGCGTGCCGGTCGCGGGACTGTGCCCGTTGCCGGCGATGGACAGGATGGGCAGCTCCGAGGCGTACGGGGCGACCGAGCAGGTCCTCCGCCTCGTCGAGCAGGTCGAGCACGCCACCGGTCTCACGCTCTTCATGGATCGCCTCAGCGAGACCGTGGCGCACACGGTGGAGGCGGCGCAGCTCTGGACCGATGTTCTGGAGCTGGCGTCCACCGTGCCCGCTCCGCTGACGTTCGGCGACATGCTGACGCACCTGACGCCGATGGTCGTCCTGCGCGGGACGCCGGAGGCGGCCGCCTACTACCGGCTCCTCAAGAGCGAAGTCGAGGACCGCGTAGCGAGCGGCATCGCGGCGGTACCGGGCGAGCGACACCGCTTCTACTGGGACGGCCCGCCGGTCTGGAGCGCGTTGCGACCCGTCACGCGGATGTTCGCCGATCACGGCGTCTCGATCGTCGCGGCTACACCGTGCGAGACGTTCACGCTCCCGGGGCTCGACGCGCTCGACCCGATCGAGAGCGTCGCGCGGACCTACGCCGGCGTGTTCGGCAACCGGTCGCAGCGATACCAGCGTGATTATCTCGCCTCCAGGTTCGAGCGGTTTCGCGTCGACGCCGCCGTGTTCCACGATTCGCGCACGACACCGGAAGGGAGCCCCGTGCGCTACGGCCTCGCGGTCCGGACCGAGCGACAGACGGGCGTGCCCGCGCTGGTGATCGAGTCCGACTCGCATGACGAGCGGCTCTTTTCGGCCGATCGGATGGAGCAGCAGCTCGCGGAGTTCCTGGAGCGGCACGAGCTGCGGGCTGCGCACCACGCCGGTCGCGAGCCGATACTTGCGAGGGGGAGTTAGCCGTGTCCCGGAATTCGAGCGGAATCGCGGCGGGTGTGGACGTCGGAACCGAGTGCGTGAAGGCCGTGGTGATAACGGATGCCGGGCGCACGCTCGGCCGCTCGGTGCTCCCCACGCGCGGCTACTTCCAGGTCTGCGCATACGAGGCGCTGACCGCCGCTCTGCACGACTCGGGGAGCCGGCTCGAGGACCTGGCAGGCGTCGGCGCGACGGGGTTCGGCATGGCATGCGTTCCCGGCGCGACGCTGACCCTCATGGAATCCGCGGCGCATGCGCGAGGCGCGTTCCAGCACCTGCCACACGCCATGACGCTGGTGAACATCGGAGGCGGCGATCCGCACGTGATCGTCGTGGACGCCACGGGAGGCCAGACCGGATCCCGCGGGATGCGTCGCTGCGCCGTGGGAGTCGGGAGCTTTCTCACGCTCGCTGCGCGTCAACTCGACGTCGGCGCCGCGCAGCTCGACGAGCTTGCCGACGCGGCCGCCGGAGACGCGGCGGTCGTGACCAGCTATTGCTCGGTGTTTTCCGCGTCCGAAGTGCTCGAGCGCCTGCGGGAGGGCGCCAGCCGCGAGCAGGTGGCTTTGGGCTGCGTGCGGTCCGTCGCGCAGCGCGTACTGGAGCTGGGCTCATTCGCGGACCCTGTCGTGGTGTCCGGAGGGGTCGTGGAGTATTTCCCCGGCGTGCTCCGCGCGCTGGAATCTCTCTCGGGGTTGCGGGTGACCACGCTGCCGGAGCCGATCTGCACTGGCGCATTCGGAGCCGCGCTCGCAGCCTTCAGTGAGCGGGGGGAACAGCCCGCGCTCCGCGTGGTCGATCACGCGGGAGGAGCGCTGCATTGACCGAGCTCGCCAGCACCACCGCGCTGCGCGCCACCATGGACGCGTATTACCGCTCGTTGGCGGATGCCGCCCTCCGCGGGACCGCGCCGGTGGCGTGGTGCACGAGCGTCGGACCGGCCGAATTGCTGCGCGCGCTCGGATTCGCGGTGCACTTTCCCGAGAACCACGCGGCGATCATGGGCGCCGCGCGCACGGCCAACCGGTACCTGCCGCTGGCGCACGCGCAGGGGTACTCGCAGGACATCTGCTCGTACCTCACCAGCGACATCGGCGCGTACCTCGCGGGCGAGTCGCCGCTCAGGGCCTACGGCCTGGAGCGCGCGCCGACGCCGGACGTGCTCGTGTTCAATACGAACCAGTGCCGGGACGTACGCGACTGGTTCGAGTGGTACGGGCGCGAGCTGGGAGTTCCCGTCGTCGGCCTGCACTCGCCGCGCGCGATCGACGAGGTCATGGAAAGTGACATCGACGCAGTGACGAGGCAGCTCGAAGCGCTGGTGGCGCCGCTCGAGCAGATCGCCGGGACGCGGCTCGACGACTCACGACTGGCGAGCGCTACGCGCGCGTCGAGGGACGGAGCGGATCTCTGGGGCGCGTGTCTCGAGACCGCCGCGGCGCGGCCGGCACCGCTGACGTTCTTCGACGGCACCATCCACATGGGACCGGCCGTGGTGCTGCGCGGCACCGAGGACGCTCCCGCGTACTACCGAACGTTGCTGGCCGAGCTGCGGCAGCGCGTCGAGAGCCGCGTGGGAGCCGTGCCGGGAGAGACGCTGCGCCTGTACTGGGACGGCATGCCTGTCTGGGGACGGCTGCGCGCGCTGTCCACGATGTTCGCCGAGTTCGATACGGCGGTCGTGGCCTCGACGTACTGCAACAGCTGGGCGTTCGCGGGCCTCGACCCCGCCGACCCGTGGCGGTCCGTCTCCCGCGCGCTGCTGGAGCTGTTCATCGCGCGCTCCGAAGCACCGAAGGAACGCTACATCGCCCGCATGGCGGAGTTCTACGACGTAGACGGCGTGATCTTCCACGACTGCCGGACCTGCTCGAACAACTCGAACACGCGCTACGGGATGCCGGGGCGCATCACCGGGCGCCTGGGAATTCCGACCCTCGTGCTCGACGGCGACGTGAACGACCTGCGGTGCTTCTCCGACGAGCAGGCGCGCACGAACATCGAGGGGTTCGTCGAGCAGCTGACCGACGCGCGCGCGGCGACCGCGGGAAGAGGTCCGCGGCGATGACGTACTACGCCGGCGTCGACAGCGGATCCTGGACGACGAAGGCGGTCGTCATCGACGGGAATTGCGAGGTGCTGGGCACCGCGGTCACGCGGTCCGGCGCGGACTTGACCGCGGCGGCCGAGCGCGCTTACGAGACGGCGCTGGCCAACAGCGGCCGCGCGCGCGGCGACGTCAAGGCGGTATGGTCCACCGGCTTCGGCAGAAACACGATTCCGTTCGCGGACGGATCGCGCACGGAGCTCGATTGTCACGGGCGCGGCGTGGCGCATTTCATACCGGGGCCGCTCGTCGTCGTCGACATCGGCGGGCAGGACGCGAAGGTCATCCGGCTCGATGCCGCCGGCCGCCGTCTGTCGCACCGCATGAACCGGAAATGCGCGGCCGGCACGGGGAGCTTCCTCGACGAGATCGCGCTGCGGCTGGGGATCCGAGTCGACGAGTTGAACGCGCTCGGCCGCGGATCGACCGAGAACCTCGAGCTATCGAGCTTCTGCACGGTGTTCGCCGGAACCGAGCTGCTGACTCTCATCCGCGGCGGGAAGCAGCCCGCGGATCTGGCCATGGCGGCGTACCGGTCGCTCCTCAAGCGCATCGTGTCGATGGACGTGCTCGAAGGGAAAATCGTGCCGACGGGGGGAGTGGTCGCATACCACCCGATCATGGTGGAGCTGATCGCTGAGGCATGCCGGGGCGAGGTGGTCGTGCCGCCCCACCCCCAGGAGATGGGCGCGTTCGGTGCCGCGCTCGCGGCCTTCGCCGCGTGTGAGACGCACGACACGGTGGACACGCCCGACATGGCGGAGCTGGGTCAGCCATGAGCCTCGGCAGCGCCGCCGTCCGGGACGGCAACACCATCTACTCGCGGCTGCGGCCGGTCGGCGAGCGCGAGTCGGTGGGCGTGATGCTGGCGCGCAACGCGGCCCGGTTCCCGCGCCATGCCATGTACGGCGTAAAGCGCGACGGAGCGTTCCACAGGGTCAGCTGGAGGGAATGCCTGGAAGACGTCGTCACGTTCGGGCGCTTTCTGGCGGACGCGGGAGTGGGACCGAACACGCGCGTCGTGTCGGTCTCGCCGAATCGCGGCGAGCTGCTGGTCGTCGAGCTAGCTACGATGTGCCTCGGCGCCACGTACGTCCCCATCTTCGCGGGCTACTCCGCCGAGCAGCTGCGCGACCTGATCGAGTACGCCGATCCCACGATCCTCGTCGTGGCCGGACGCCAGCAGCTCATGCGGGCGTGCGTGCCGCAGACGGTGCGCGCGCTGGTCACGCTGGACCCGCTGACGGAGGCGGAGCGCGACGCGGTTTCGGCCGGTCCGCTGACGCGGATATTGCCGTTCGCCGGCGCGCTGGAGCGCGGAGCCGGCGCCGCCACCGCCGCGGCCGCGGACGCTTTCCTCGCCTACGCGGCGCAAGTGGACCCGTCCACGGCCTGCCTGATGATGTACACGTCGGGCACGAGCGGCCGGATGAAGGGCGTAGTACTCACGCACGACAACATTCTCTCCCAGCAGCGCGCGCTCGGCGCGGTATGGAATGTCACGTCCGAGGACCGGCTCCTGTCGTACCTGCCGTGGCATCACAGCTTCGGCGGGATCTTCGAGAAGTACACCGCGCTGTACAACGGCGCTACGATCTACATCGACGATTCGCTCGGCAA
Organism: Gemmatimonadaceae bacterium; assembly: GCA_040882285.1. Classification (NCBI taxonomy): domain Bacteria; kingdom Pseudomonadati; phylum Gemmatimonadota; class Gemmatimonadia; order Gemmatimonadales; family Gemmatimonadaceae; species Gemmatimonadaceae bacterium. The sequence continues at coordinate 420,086 of JBBEBQ010000005.1, read as the reverse complement.
GGACACGAGCCGTCTGCTGGCCAACTGGCTGGACGTCCAGCCGACGATCTACTTCAGCGTTCCGCAGGTGTACCAGCAGCTGGTCGCGCACGCGCAAACGCACCCCGAAGACGAGCCGCGAATTTTCCACCCCGGACTGCGCTTCGTGTTCACCGCGGCCGCGCCATTGCCGGCGAACATCTCGGCGTACTTCGCCGGGAAGGGGATTCCCGTGCTCGAGGGGTGGGGTCTGACCGAGACGTCCCCATGTTGCACCATGACGGATCTCACCGAAGCTCGCGGGTTGCCCGGGATGGTGGGGTATCCGATTCCGGGCGTGAGCGTGCGCATCGCCCCAGACGGCGAGATCCTGGTGAAGGGCTCCAACGTGATGCGGGGATACGACAACGACCCCGCCGCGACGCAGGCCGCGCTCCCCGGGGACGGCTGGTTTCACACCGGGGATCTCGGGGAATTCGTGGGCACCGGGCTCAAGCTCATCAGCCGGAAGGACCGCGTCTTCAAGATGCTCAACGCGGAGAAGATCGTCCCGACTGAGATCGAGAATCGCCTGGCCGGAATGAACAGCTTCATCCGGCATGTGATCGTCGCCGGCGACGGACGCCGCTTCCTTGCCGCGCTGATCTACCCGGATTATTTCCGGATCGCCGAGCAGTTCGGGGACGACCAGGCGACCGCGGACCGCGTCGTCAAGGACTCGCTGCGGGAGACCATCATGCGATTCAACCAGGAGCGGCCGGCAAAGTACGAGCGCATCGAGGCGTTCGCGGTGGTCGCCAAGGAGCTGTCGCTCGAGGCGCGCGAGCTCACGCCGTCCATGAAGGTGCGCGTGCGGAACGTGCTGCAGAACGCGGAAGGGTACCTCGAAGCCATTTACGAGCCGAGCATCGATTGCGACTGCCGGTTCCTGCGGAAGATCATGCGGCTCATGCCGGACGACCGGCACTGCTTTGCCGGGAAGGACTGCACGCTCGACCGCTGTCACGAGTGCGGCAGCGTGCTGTTCGGTGACCTGTCCCCGGCCGCGTCTCCGGGCGAGTGGTTCGGGTGACGACCGCGATGACCGCCGGCGGAATGTGGGACGCGTGGATGATGACCGCGCCCGACGCGGTGCTCGAGCATGCACCGCGGCCGGCGGAGACGCCGGGCGCCGGCGAAGCGACGATCGAAGTGGCGGGCTGCGGCGTGTGCCATACCGATCTCTCCTTCCTGCATGGCGGAGTGCGTACGCGGTCGGCGTTGCCGCTCGTGCTCGGCCACGAGATAAGCGGATACGTGCGGGCCGTTGGACCCGGCGTCGATCCGGCTCTTGTCGGACGGCCGGTGGTCGTGCCGGCCGTGCTGCCGTGTGGCGAGTGCGACCTGTGCCGCGCCGGCCGCCGCTCCATCTGCCGCAAGCAGGTGATGCCCGGCAACGACCGCCACGGCGGATTCGCGTCGCACGTCGTCCTGCCGGCGCGGTACATCTGCACCGTACCCGACGCGGTTCTTCGCCGGCACGATCTCTGGGAGCTGAGCGTCGTCGCCGATGCGGTGGCCACGCCCTTCCAGGCGGTGAAGCGCTCGGGTCTCGCGGCGGGCGACCTGGCCGTGTGCGTGGGAGTCGGGGGCATCGGCGTGTACGGCGTGCAGATAGCCTCCGCGGCGGGCGCGAAAGTCGTCGCGCTCGACATAGACGACGCCAAGCTCGAGCAGGCGCGCGCTGCCGGCGCGCACGTGACGCTCAACGTCAGCGACTCATCGGTGCAGGACGTGCGCAAGCAGGTCAAGCGCTTCGCGGAGGAGCTGGGCGCGAGGCCGTTTCTGTGGAAGATCTTCGAGACGTCGGGAACGCGCGCGGGGCAGGAGCTCGCGTACGGGCTCATCGGCTACGGCGCGACGCTGTCGGTGGTCGGCTACGCGACGGGCAAGGTCGAGCTCGCGCTCTCGAACCTGATGGCCTTCGACGCCATCGCGCAGGGCAATTGGGGCGCCGACCCGCTGGTGTATCCCGAGCTGCTGGAGTGGATCGCGGACGGCCGGATTGCGGTGCGGCCGTTCGTGGAAAGGCACATGCTCGCGGACATCAACGACGTATTCGACCGCGCCCACCACGGCGGGCTCATGAAGCGCGCCGTGCTGGTGCCCTCCTAGGATCGCCTACGAGGTCATCGCCGCGGCCTCGCGCTCCAGTCTCTCGGCGAGCGCATGGAACCGCTCGTGGGCTCCCGCTCCGACGTCCTCCCGCTCGACCCGCTCGAAGTCGCGCAGCACGCTCCGCCGCTGGTCGGCTGAAAGCATCTCCTCCGCCATCGGGAACAGCATCTCGTCTTCCCTGACGATGTGATCGCGGAGCAGCGCGACGTAGCTATTCACGCTCGAGATGAGCGTGGCGCGCGCGCCGGCTTCGCCGCCGCGCAGCTGCCCCGCGGCGTCGCGCATGGCGCGCGTGAGCGCGCGCCCCTCCACGTGCTCGTCGAGAAAGATCTCCAGCGGGGGCTCCTCGGGGCGCGGCAGACCGCTCTCCACCATAGCGCCGAAGAGCACGCCTTCCTCCTTCTTGTGATGGCACCCGTCGGCGAAGCCGGCGATGAAATCGGCGGCGTCGAGAAAGAACTCCGGCGGCACGGAATGCCCGGCCTCGAGATGTCCCGCGGCGGTCTCGAGCGCGTCCAGCACCCGCTCGATGAGCCGGTGCTCCTGCATCAGCTCCTCGCTGACGCTCGCGGATTCTCCCATCGTCTCGCTCCCTGAGTGTAAGTCGTGCTCCGGCGTCACTGCCGCTTGACCGTCGTGAAGTGCTGCGCGTTCTCCGGGGCGTTCGGCTTGACGCGCACGCTCTTCGCGGGGATCCCGACGTTGACGTGATACGGCCGCACGTCCTTGGTCGCGACCGCAACCGCTCCGACCATCGCGTGCTCCCCGACGTGCACGCCGGCGAGCACCGTCGCGTGATAGGTGATTCGCGTTCCCTCGCTCAGCGTCGTCACCGCGTTCGTCACGTCCTTCTGGTCCACGATGCTGTGCGTGTGGCTGTAGATGTTGGCGTAGTCCGCGATAGAGGCTCCGTCCCCGATCACGAGTCCCCCGCGGTCGTCCAGCAGCACGTGCCGGTGCACCACCACGTTGTCGCCGACGTCCATGTTGTAGCCGAAGGAGAACTCGACGTGCTGGAACGCCTTGAAGTTCTCGCCGCACCGCTTGAAGATGTGCGGCGCCAGCAGCCGGCGAAGCCGCACGCCGAGATCCACGTACTGCCCGCCCAGCGCGGTGCGGTCGAAGGAGTACCACAGCCACAGCAGCGGCTTCACCTTCTGGAACCGCGTGTCGTCGCACTCGGCGTAGTACTCGGGCTCCAGCGTGACGTTGCGCGGATCGAGCGCGGAGAGCGCGAGCCTGGTGCCGAGCGGGAGCGAGCGGTCCTCGACCGCACTCTCCCAGTCGGTCGCGTATTCCGGATACGTGATCTCGCACAACCTGTCGCGGCAGAGGATCGCGCGGTCGGTGGTGCCGTCGGTGAGGGCGGCGGCGATCTGTTCGAGCCACGCCGACGCGAGGGAGGCATTGGGGCGGTCGGCAATCTTTCGTAAAGGCAGCATGGCCATTGGGGCAGCCGGTGGAGGTGGTCCGATGGTCCTGGTGGAAGACTAGCGGAATCCAGGCCGTGAGCAGTGAGCAATCAGCGGTTAGCTGTCAGCAACTGCGATATTTGACGTTACGTCCAATATCGCCTTTGCTGACCGCTCAAGGCTAACAGCTCGCTGCTCACGGCCTGGATTCCCCTTGGAATATTCCTGGAGCGAAGGGCCTAAGGAGCTGGCACATTCAACGTCAGCGCGTAACCCGGGAGAGCAGCGCCCGAATCCGGGCTAACGCTTCCGCTATTTCTTCCATGGAGACGGCGCCGACGCTCAACCGGAACCAGCCCGTCTCGCGCATCAGGCCGAACGCCTGGAATGGCACCAGCGCCACACCGGCCTGCTCGAGCACGAGCGAGCGGATCATCTCGTTGTCCTCCAGCACCCGCCCGCCGATCCGCTTCCCTTTGAGCTCGAGCCGCAGCGACACGTAGATCGCTCCGTCGGGGCACAGCACGTCCACGGGGAGGCCCTCCTCGCGCATCGCGGCGAACCCGCGGTGCAGCGCGTCGAGGCGCTCGTGCACCGCCGCGTCCATCGTCTCCCGGTACTCGGCGATCGAGTCCGGATCGTTCAGCAGCTCCGTGAGTCCCACCTGCTCGGCGTGCGGTGCCCAGGCTCCCATGTGCGACACGAGCTCACCGGCCTTCCGCACGATCGCCGGCGCCGCGAGCAGCCAGCCGATTCTGAGGCCGGTCGCCGAGAAAGCCTTCGACGCACCGTCCACCGTCAGCACGTAGGGTGCTGACTCGGGCACGAGCGCGAGCGCATATCGATGCTTGTTGTCCTTGACGCGGATCGAGCTGTAGATCTGGTCGTACAGCAGGAACAGCGGCCGCTCGTTGCCGTCGCTCTCGCGCCGGCGATTCTCCCGCACGATCGCCTCGAGGATCGACTTGAACGTATCGGGCGCCATCGCCGTGCCCGTCGGATTTCCCGGCGAGCAGAGGCATATCAGCCGCGCGGTCCGCATGTGCGGCTCGAGCTCGGCGAGCGTGGGTTGGAATCCGTTCTCGCTCAGCGCCTCGATCTCGACGGCGTTGGCGCCCGATAGCCACGCGTACGAATCGTTGTTCCACGACGGCACGGAGTACACGACGGTGTCGCCCGGCTCGACAACCGTGCGGTACGCGGCATACAGCACCGGCCGTCCGCCGCACGTAATGAGGACCGACTCCAAGGGGTAGCGCACGCCCGAGCACCGCTCGACGTAGCCGCTCACCGCCTTGCGGAGCGCGGCCAGACCGGGTGGCGGGGGGTAGTTGGTCACGCCGGACTCGAGTGCTTTCTCTACTTCGCGCAGCAGCTTCTCCGGAATCCGGAAATACTTCGGGCCGAAGTCGCCGATGCTGAAGTCCAGAATCTCGGCGCCGGCCGCCCGCAGCTCGCGCACCTGGTTGGCGGTGCGGAGAATGCCCGAGAGGTGCATTCCCCGTGAAAGCTCGGACAACGATTCGGCGAGACGGTCCTGATCGCCGAAGTCGGGGGCGGTGGTTACTTCGCTCTCAACAGCCGTCACCTAACCGTTCCCGTGTAGATGACCAACATCTTTCTCGAGGGCAGTAGCCGCATGTGGGCAAGCGGTTGAGGTGGATTCCCCTTGGAATATCCCAGGAGCAAGTATCGTCACGGAGTTGGCGCCCGCAGAGATCTCGCGCGCACCAACGCTCTCTCTCGCTCAATGCGGGGCAGCGCCTGCTCCCAGAATGCGTTCTGCTCGTTCAGGAATCGCACGACGAGCGGTTGATCGAGATCGATCTCGCCGTCGAAGACGAATATCGCGCTCTGGGTCTCGCGCTGCTTCAGCCGCTGCTCGCCGAAGCCGGAGCTGAGAGCGATCACGTCCACCGGGCGGAAGTCGCGGCCGGTGCTGGTGACGATCACGTCCATCGGGCTGAACCTGATGTCGGGCTCCACGCCGTAGAACGACACCAGCCACAGCGACAGCTGCCGTCCGCCGAAGCGCTGCGACAGCTCGGCGACCCGCCGGCTCGCGCTCTGCTGCAGATCGCGGAGCGCGCGGTACGAGTCAGGCGTCAGCAGCCGTATGAGCCCTTCGTCCAGCGGCAGCAGCCGCACCACCAGTCCCGGCGGCTGCAGCCGGATCGCGACCTCGTCCTGCCGCAGCGTGCCGAAGCCGGCGGGAACGAGGTCCATCCCGGTGGTATCGTGCGCCGACGAGGACACCGGTGGTACGACGCCGCCGACCGGCTGCGCGGGCGCGCACGACGCGGCGAAGAACAGCGGCGAAATCCAGAGTAAAATCCTAACCCTCATCGGCCCTGCCAGGTTCGCTGAGTAGCTGGTCGATCGCGGCCGCGACTTCGTCGCGTCCCTCGCCGGTGACGGCGCTGAACGGGATCACCTCCGCGCCCTCGAAGCCGAGCTGCCGCTCGATCTCGGAGACGCGCTCCGCGGCCGCGCGCTGGGAGAACTTGTCCACCTTCGTCGCAACAAAGATCGCAGGAACGCGGGTTTCAGCAAGGAACCCGAGCATTGTGCGGTCTTCGGGCGACAGGTCGCGCCTGCTGTCGTAGATCTGCACGATCCCGCGCAGCTGCTTCGTGCCGCGGAGGTAGCTCTCGATCAGCGGCTCCCACCCGGCGCGCTGCGTCTTGGACACGCGCGCGTAGCCGTAGCCGGGAAGGTCGGTGAAGACGAAGCCGCCGTTCACCAGGAAGAAGTTGATCTCCCGCGTTCGGCCGGGGGTGCGGCTGACTCGCGCGAACGCCTTCCTGCGGACCAGCGCGTTCAGCAGCGAGGATTTTCCGACGTTCGACCGCCCGGCGAAGGCGACTTCCGGGACCGTGATCTCTGGGCGCCACCCCCCAACGCTCGCCAGCCCGCCGAGGAACTCAATGCTGCGTATTACGAGCGGATCGGCGGCGGGCGAGGTCAACGGTCAGTGGGCCGTCGGCTGCTCGTAGCCGGCGGGCGGCTGGGCGAACGTAGCGGGCTGGTCGATAGCCTTCGCGACCGCGGCCACGCCGGCGCCTCCCCGGAGCGCAATGGCGAGCACCTCGTCCATCGTCTTCACGGGATGGAAGCGCACGGTGCGCGTCACTTCCTCCGGGAGCTCGTCCAGGTCGCGCAGGTTGCCGTGCGGAATGATCACCTCGCGCACCTTGTTCCGGTGCGCCGCGACCGCCTTCTCCTTGAGCCCGCCGATCGGCAGGACGCGGCCGCGCAGCGTGATCTCTCCCGTCATGGCGACGTCGCCGCGCACGGGTATCTGCGCGAGCGCGCTGATCACCGCGGTGGCGATGGCGATGCCGGCGGAGGGCCCGTCCTTCGGCGTCGCGCCGGCCGGCAGGTGCACGTGGATGTCGCGCGTGCGGTAGAAATCGGGGCGGAGCGCGAGCGCGTCCACGCGCGAGCGCGTGTAGCTGAGCGCGGCCGACGCCGATTCCTTCATGACGTCGCCGAGCGTGCCGGTGAGCTGGAGCTTGCCGCGGCCGGGCACCGCGCTGACTTCGACTTCGAGCAGCTCGCCGCCGCTCTGCGTGTAGGCCAGTCCCGCGGCCACGCCGATCTTGTCCTCGAGCGAGACGTCATCCGGATCGTGCGGCTGGGTTCCAAGCAGCGCCTTGATGTCCGACGTCCGGACGACGCGATCGGGGATCGTCCCCGGGTTCTCCGCGATGCGGCGCGCGAGCTTGCGCGCGACGCGCGCGATGCGGCGCTCCAGCTCGCGCACGCCGGCCTCGCGCGTGTAGTTGCGCATGATCTCGGGCAGGACGGCGGGGTCCCACGTGACTTCGGCGGGATCCAGTCCGTTGGTCTGGAGCTGCCGCGGCACCAGGAACTGGCGCGCGATCGCGAGCTTCTCGTGATCCAGATAGCCGGCGAGCCGGATGATCTCCATCCGGTCGCGCAGCGGATCGGGGATCCCCTGGAGCGAGTTGGCGGTCGTGATGAACAGCACCTGCGAGAGATCGTAATCGACCTCGAGGTAATGGTCGTTGAACGCGCGGTTCTGCTCCGGGTCGAGCACTTCCAGCAGTGCCGCCGCGGGGTCGCCGCGGAAGTCGGTGCCGAGCTTGTCGATCTCGTCCAGCAGAATGACCGGGTTCACGACTTCGGCGCGGCGCATCGCCTGGACGATGCGGCCCGGCATCGAGCCGATGTACGTGCGCCGGTGCCCGCGGATCTCGGCTTCGTCGCGGATTCCGCCGAGTGACATGCGCACGAACTTGCGGCCTAGCGCGCGCGCGATGGACTTGCCGAGGGACGTCTTGCCGACGCCCGGCGGCCCGACGAGACAGAGGATCGGCCCCTCGATGCGTCCCACGAGCGACAGCACGGCGATGAAATCGATGATGCGGTCCTTCACTTCGTCGAGGCCGTAGTGGTCCGCGTCCAGCGTCTGCCGCGCGTGCGCCACGTCGAGCACGTCGTCGGTGCGTTCGTTCCACGGCAGGCTCACGATCCAGTCCACGAAGTTCCGCGCGACGGTGTACTCGGGCGACATCGGCGACATGCGGCGGAGCTTGCGCAGCTCGCGCGTCGCGCGGGTCTGCACCGCCTCGGGCAGCGCCTTCTCCCGCAGCTGCGCCTCGAGGTCGGAGAAGTCGTCGGACTCGTCCTCGCCCAGCTCGCGGTGGATGGCGCGCAGCTGCTCCTGCAGGTAGAACTCGCGCTGGTTCTGCACCATCGCGCCGCGCACGTCGTCGTCGATCTTGCGCTCGAGATTCAGCAGCTCGGTCTCGCTCGACAGGATGTCGCCGAGCCGCGCGAAGATGTCCGGGAGCGACCCGGTCTCGAGCAGCTGCTGCCGGACCTCGTGCGTGAGCGAGACGTGGGCCGCGATGCCGAACGCCTGGCGGTGCTCGGAGTCCGCGGCCTGCACCATCGCGACGACTTCACCGGGGATCCGGCGGTGGAGCGCGACGTACTCCTCGAACAGCGTCAGCGCGCGCCGCCGCGCCGCTTGGCCGTCGGACGCGCTCTCGCCGGCAGTGACGGGGAAGGCCTCGATCGTCGCGTGCAGCTGCTTGCCCGGACGCCCGAAGCGCTTCACGCGGGCCCGGGCGATTCCCTCGACCAGGACCTTCGTGGTTCCGTTCGGTACTCGTGCGACCTGGAGCACGCGCGCGATCACGCCGACGCGGTACAGGTCGTCGGCGCCGGGCTCCTGGATCTCGCCGCTCTTCTGCGCCACGAGGAAGAGGTGCTTGTCCGCGTTCACCGCGGCTTCGACGGCGGCGAGCGACGCCTGCCGTCCCACGAGCAGCGGGATGACGACGTACGGGAACAGCACCAGGTCGCGCAGCGGCAGCACCGGCAGCCGCTCGCTCGTGGTGAACGAGTCGTTGTCTCTGGTGAACTCTATCGGCATTTGTGGCGGCTCGCCGCCCCGGCGAGCGGAGCGGGCGGGACTACGCTTCTTTCTTGCGCAGCGCGGTGGTGATCTCGAGGAGCGGCGGGATGCCGTTCGTCACGCAGGCCTCGGTCACCTTCACTTCGACCACGTCGTCGCGGCTCGGGAGATCGAACATCACGTCCATCAGGATCTCCTCCACGATCGCGCGCAGCCCGCGCGCGCCGGTGCCGCGCTTCAATGCCTTCTGCGCGACGGCCGCGAGCGCCGACTCCTCGAACGTGATCTTGACGTTCTCGAGTCCGAACAGCTTGCTGTACTGCTTGGTGAGCGCGTTGCGCGGCTCCTTGAGGATCCGCACCAGCGAGTTCTCGTCCAGCGCGTCCAGGGCGACCGTGACCGGCAGGCGTCCCACCAGCTCGGGGATCAGCCCGTACCGCAGCAGGTCGTCCGGCTCGACTTCCTCGAACGGCATGGTCGCGCTCAGGCCTCCGATCTTGACGCCCGCGTTGTTGAAGCCGATCTGCCGCCGGCCCGTACGCGCCTCGATGATCTTCTCCAGGCCGTCGAACGCGCCGCCGCAGATGAACAGGATGTCCTTGGTGTTGACCTGGATGTACTCCTGCTGCGGGTGCTTGCGGCCGCCCTGCGGCGGGACCGACGCGACCGTGCCCTCGATGATCTTGAGCAGCGCCTGCTGCACGCCCTCGCCGGACACGTCGCGCGTGATGCTCGGATTTTCCGACTTGCGCGCGATCTTGTCGATCTCGTCGATGTACACGATCCCGCGCTCGCACTCCGCGACGTTAAAGTCGCCGGCCTGGAGCAGCCGCACCAGGATGTTCTCCACGTCCTCGCCGACGTAGCCGGCCTCGGTGAGCGTCGTGGCGTCGGCGATGGTGAAGGGAACGTCGAGGATCCGCGCCAGCGTCCGGGCGAGCAGCGTCTTGCCCACGCCCGTGGGGCCGATCAGCAGGATGTTCGACTTGTCCAGCTCGACCTCGTCTTCCTTCAGCGAGGCGGAATTGATGCGCTTGTAGTGGTTGTAGACCGCGACCGACAGCGCCTTCTTCGCGTGCTCCTGGCCGATGACGTACTGGTCCAGGACGTCCTTGATCTCCTGCGGGCAGGGGACCTGGGTTATGGACTCGGCTACCTCGCGCTCTTCGTCCTCGGCGAGGATCTCGTTGCAGAGGGCGATGCACTCATTACAGATGTACACCGACGGGCCGGAGATGAACTTCCGGACCGAATCCTTCGATTTTCCGCAAAAGGAACAACGGAGGTGTTTGTCCTGCGACATGAGCGCTCGGCGCCAGACGTTTTACGCTTTAGACAGCTCGAATTGAGAGTTAATGGCGGCTCTCGGAACGGTCAAGAACAATGTGCGGCGGTGCCGCTTATCGACCAATTAACAAACTTAACTGGTTGTTGAGGCTTTGTGGGCCATTTACACGGTGGCTATTAGCTATTGGCTATTAGCTGTTGGCGAGGCGGAAAAGCAGGGAAAAAACGGGGCTGTTAGCTAATGGCCAACAGCCAAGAGCCAATAGCTATTTCTTGTTTATCGCCTCTTCGATCTCGCCCCGATGCGAGATCACGTTGTCGATGACGCCGTACGCCTTGGCTTCCTCGGCGGACATGAACCGGTCGCGGTCCATGTCGCGCTCGATCTGCTCCACCGGCTTGCCGGTGTGCTTGGCGAACAGCGTGTTCATCTGCGAGCGGAGATACAGGATCTCGCGCGCCATGATCTCGATGTCGGCGGCCGTGCCCTGCGCGCCGCCCGAGGGCTGGTGGATCATGATCCGCGCGTGCGGCAGCGCCGAGCGCTTGCCGGGACGGCCCGCGGCCAGCAGGAATGCGCCCATGCTCGCGGCGAGCCCCATGCAGTTCGTGTTGACCGGCGACTTCAGGAACTGGATAGTGTCGTAGATCGCCATCCCCGACGACACCGACCCACCGGGCGAGTTGATGTACAGGTGGATGTCGCGCTCCGGATTGTCCGCCTCCAGAAAGAGCAGCTGCGCGATCACGATGTTGGCGACGTCGTCGTTGATCGGCGTCCCGATGAAGACGATGCGGTCCATGAGCAGGCGGGAGAAGACGTCGTACGTCCGCTCACCGCGACTCGACCGCTCGATTACGTACGGTGTGTAGATAGTTGGCATCTCTTGCTCTTCTTCCTCGGTATCGGCTTTAGGCATCGGTCTGAAATTCATTCTGCTCCAGCAGCCACTTGAACACCTTGTCCTCGGTCAGGCTCCGCTCCAGCTCCTTGAGCCGGCCCGCCTTCTCGAGTGAAGCATACACCTGTCCCGGGTTGGCGCCGCGCTTTTCGGCCAGCTCCGTGATCCGGTCGTCCAGGTCCTTCTCGGTCGCGACGAGATCCTCGCGCTCGGCGAGAGCGTCTATCACCAGGTCGCGCCGCACCTGCTGCTCCGCGATCGGCACGAATTCCGTCGCGAATTTCTCCTTCTCGCTTTCGGGGATCTGGTACGCTTCGACGTAGCCGTCCATCACCTGCCGCACCCAGCTCTTCGGGACCGCGAACGGATTCGCCGAGATTATCTCGCCGAGCAGGCGGTGCCGGACGAGACTGTCGGCCTCGCGCTCGGCGTGGCGCTCGAGATCGGAGCGGACCGCCGCCTTCAGCGCGTCGAGCGAATCGAAGTCGCCGACCTCGCGCGCGAACGCGTCGTCGAGATCGGGCGCCGATTTGCGCTTGACGTCGTGCAGCGTGACGCGAACGGTCTTGGTCTTGCCGCGCTGCGTCTCGTCGGGGAAGTCGTCCGGCCACTGCACCGGGCGCTCGACCGTCTCGCCCGGCGCGAGCTGCATGATCAGGTCTTCGATGCCGGCGATCGCCTGGCTGCCGCCCAACTCGACGGGGTATTCGCGCGGCTCGGCGAACTCGCCGGAATCTTCCTTGGTGGAGAGCGTGACGCGCACCCGGTCACGCATCGCGGGCTTGTCCTCGACCGGAGTCCACGTGGCTTTCTCGTCGCGGACCTGCTCGAGCTGCTCGGCGAGCTGCGCGTCGGTGATCTCGATCTTCGGCCGCGTGATCTTGAAGCCGCTCGTGCGCGCGAGCTCCAGCGTGGGCCGCACCTCGACGTGCAGCTCGAAGGTCAGCGGCTTGCCATCCTCGAACTTGACGTCGTGGATGTGCGGCTGCGACGCGATCTTGAGGTCCTGCTTGACGACGACCTCTTCGTAGGCGTCGCGCACCAGGGATTCCAGCGCTTCCTGCCGGATCTCCTTGCCGAACTTCTTCTGGATCATCGCCGGCGGCGCTTTGCCCTGGCGGAAGCCCGGCATGCGCACCTTGGTGGCGTAGCGGCGGGCGGCTTTTTCTTCTGCCTGCTTCACGGTTTCGACCGGAACGGAGACCTGAATGCGGCGATCGACTCCGGTGGATTCTTTTGAGGTAAACTCCATGAGAGAAAGTTAATTCGCGGGGGTAGGCAACAGGGTGTCGCGGGCTACCAGGATTCTGCTTGGGAATCCTAGCTGTTAGCAGCGAGTGAACTGATCAGTGGCGAGCAGGAAGTACCCCCGGGACGTTCGCCCGCTCGGCTGCGGCACTGATGCGGAAGCGCGACCTTCGGGGAAGCCTCGCCTGCCACAGTCGTGAGTAAAGTTTCCTTCACTCCTGCCCTTAATAGCGCGCAACTTTACTCAGTACTTGGCAGTCCGCAGGTATCACTCCCGGGCTGAGCACTGATTTGTCCACTCAGTGCTAACAGCTAGGTTCCCCTCGCAGACTTCCAGTGGGTTGCCTACGCGGGGCGCGTCCCAAGCGAGCCGATGCTGAAGACGTCGCCGGGCGCTAGCGAACCGCTGGCGGCGCACCCCGGATCGTCACGTCCACCGTATATCCGTCTTTCGCCAGCAACGCTCGAAGAAGGTGAACGGCGCTCTCGTTGGCGTGCCGCAGCAGCCCGAGCGTGCTCCCCGCCGCGGTGAGCTGTGCACGCGCCTGGCGCTGAATCGCATCCCGATCCGCCGGTTTGAACGGATTCCAGAGTCCGCCGCGCTCGTCATACGTCGTCATGTCCGTGATCTCGATGCCGATCAGCCGCGCGGACGGGATGCGCATCGTGATACGCCTGACGGAGTGATCGATCGTGACGTCGGGCTTGTCGCCGAGGTCGATGCCTGCCAGGAGGCGTCCAGTCACGACGACAAGCGAGCGCTTGGTCGACCCATACCACGTGTTCTCGTAGACGATCACGTCGCGCACAGTCGCTTCGCTGGAGACCAGCTTCGCTACCGCGCGCATCTGCTCGACGACAAGGTCGTGGGTGACTTTTGTGCCGCCTTTGAAGAAGGCGAAGGGCAGGCGGCTGCCGCAATAGCCGGTGGCGATCATGATCAACAGAGCCGCCGCCAAGAGCGCGACCGTTGGACGTATCAGAGCGCGATACGGCGGAAGCGCCGGGTGCGACGTTCCTGTGGGAGGATTCACCTGACGCTCGTGGGTCTCATCTCCAGCAGGGGGTGGCATCTACGAGAATATAGGAGCGCCTCGCCCCGCCCGCGCGCGCACGCTCGCTCCGTGCGCCCTGCAACGACGTGCGAAAGGGGGGACTCGAACCCCCACGGGTTTCCCCACTGGATCCTAAATCCAGCGCGTCTACCAATTCCGCCACTTCCGCGTGACTGGAAAATACACCTACCAAGAAAAAAGCGGCGCCGAACATCGGCGCCGCTTTTAGCCAAGAGCCAACAGCCAACAGCCAATAGCTCGTCAGTCCACCCTGATGTTCACCACTCGCTCCTGGCCGCTAGGGCCCGGTCTTTTCACTCGTAGCGAGATGTAGTCGCCCGCCTTGAGTCCGCTCAGCACCCCCTGCAGATCGGCGACATCCTCGATCTTGCGCTCGACTGGCGACAGCACGCCGACGATGATGTCCTGCTCGTCGAGCCGCTGCCACGCCGGGCCCAGGCCCACGCTGGTCACCAGCACACCGCGCTGCTCGCCCAGCCGCAGGCTCCGCGCGAGCTGCGCCGAAACGGTCGTGACGGAGACGCCCAGCCGGTTGTTGCTCGTTACCGCGGCGGGCTCGACGCGCGGGCGCCTGTCCGCGGGCGCGACCGCGACGTCCTGCGCGGGCGCCTCGGTGAGGCGAACGCGGAACGTGTGCTGCTTGCCGAACCGCACTACCTGGAGCTCGACGGTCTCACCGGGCTGGTGGGAGCGCACGATTCGCTGCAGCCCGGCGACACGGTCGACCGGCTGGCCGTCAGCAGCGACGATCACGTCGCCCTGTCGCACTCCGGCACGCTCGGCGGGCGTATTCTCGCCGCTGAAGCCCTGCACTTTGACGCCCCGCACCTCCTGAAGCCGCGCGGCCGCGGCATCTTCAGCGTCGACTTCGGCTATGCCGATGCCAAGCACGGCGATCCGCACGCGACCGTGCTCGATGATGTCCGTCATAACCTTGCGAGCGAGTGAGATCGGAATCGCGAAGCCGTACCCGGCGTTGAAACCCGTCTGGCTCGCGATCGCCGTGTTGATGCCGATCACTTCGCCGCGGCTGTTGATCAGCGGCCCGCCCGAGTTGCCGCGGTTGATCGCGGCGTCGGTCTGAATGAAGTCGAAGATGCCGTACCTGTTGGTGCCCTGGATTCCCTCCAGCGCGCCCGTCGTGCCGCGCCCCTTTGCGCTAATGATGCCGGCCGTCACCGTGTGGTCGAAGCCGAGCGGGTTGCCGATGGCGAGCACCCATTCGCCGACGCGCGAGCGATTGTCGTCACCGAGCACGGCGAACGGAAAGTTGTCGCCTTCGATCTTGAGCACCGCGACGTCGGTCGTCGGGTCCGTGCCGATCACTTTCGCGACGTACTGCCGGCCGTTGAGCAGGCGGACCGTCACCCGGTCCGCGACCGTGCGCATGTCGCCGCGCGTGACCACGTGATTGTTGGTGAGGATGTACCCGTCCTTCGAGACGATCACGCCGGAGCCCATGCCTGTCTGCGGGCGCGGCGTCTGACCCTGCTGGAGCTGCTCGAACAGCTCTTCCATTCCATCCGGCACCGCCCCGGGCGGGATCTGCAGCTGCCTGCGGCTCCGGCCGCGGGTCGTGTCGGGGCGGATGTCCACCGTGATCGAGACTACGGCCGGCGTGACGCTCTCGGAGATCGAGACGAACGCGTTGCTCGCGTCGGCGACCGTCTGTACGTCCATCGCGGACGGGCGATCCTGAGCGAACGTCGGACGAGTCCAGTCCATGCCGGAGGCGATCATCAGCCCGCCGACGAATGCCAGCACAACCGCAAGCGCCCACCGGGCGCGAGAGAACGAGGGGACCATATGCAACACCTTGGTTAGAGCTTCAGGATTCGAACTCTGGTTCTCAACTCAATGATAAGACACCCGAGACCCTGTGCGGGTTTCAGATGCCTGGAGGCGGGGCGGAGCCGTCGGGGGTGGCCGCAGGCCGCGGCTTAGCGCGCGTTGTTTGCGCGCGTAGCGGCCGAAGGCCATCCCCGACGGCTCCGCCCCGCCGGCGAGCTACTTCTTCTCCTCGTCGACGATCTCGTAGTCCGCTTCGGCGACTTCCTCCTCCGGAGGAGTCGCGTCCGCCGTAGCACCGGCTTCCGCGCCCGGCGCAGCCCCGCCTTCGGCGCCTGCCTGCTGCGACTGCTGCTGGTAGAACGCCTGGCCGGCCTCGCTGAACACCTTCGTCAGCTCTTCCTGCGCGGCCCTGATCTCGGCGACGTCGTCGCCCTTGAGTGCCTTGCGCGCGCGCTCCACGGCGGTGTCCACGCGGCCCTTCACGTCGGGTGAGACCTTGTCGCCCCACTCCTTGACGTTCTTCTCGACCTCGTACGTCATGCTGTCGAGCCGGTTCCGCGCGTCGATCTCCTCGCGCCGCTTCTTGTCCTCGGCCGAGTTCTTCTCGGCGTCCTTGACCATGCGGTCGATCTCCGCGTCGGACAGGCCGCTCGAAGCCTCGATCTTGATCTTCTGCTCCTTGCCCGTGGCCTTGTCCTTCGCGGTCACGTGCAGGATGCCGTTCGCGTCGATGTCGAAGGTGACCTCGACCTGCGGCATGCCGCGCGGAGCGGGCGGAATTCCCGTGAGCTGGAACTTGCCGATCGTCTTGTTGTACTGGGCCAGCTCGCGCTCGCCCTGGAGGACGTGAATCTCCACCGTCGTCTGGTTGTCGTCCGCGGTCGAGAACGTCTCCGTCTTCTTGGTCGGGATCGTGGTGTTCCGCGCGATGAGCACCGTGGTCACGCCGCCCAGCGTCTCGATGCCGAGCGACAGCGGAGTGACGTCGAGCAGGAGCACGTCCTTCTGCTCGCCCGTGAGGACCGCGCCCTGCACGGCGGCGCCGATCGCCACCACTTCGTCGGGGTTCACGCCCTTGTTGGGCTCCTTGCCGAAGAACTTCTTCACCTCGTCCTGGATGCGCGGAATGCGCGTCGAACCGCCGACGAGCAGGATCTCGTCGATCTCGTTCGGCTTGAGGTTCGCGTCCTTGAGCGCCTGCTCCATCGGCGGGATGACCCGCTTGATGAGATCGTCCACAAGCTGCTCGAATTTCGCGCGCGTGAGCGTGTAGTTCAGGTGCTTGGGGCCGCTCTGGTCGGCGGTGATGAACGGCAGGTTGATGTCGGTCGACTGCGTGGTGGACAGCTCCATCTTGGCCTTCTCACCGGCTTCCTTGAGCCGCTGGAGCGCCATCGGATCTTTGGAGAGGTCGATGGCCTGGTCGCGCTTGAACTCCTGCACGAGCCAGTCGATCACGCGCTGGTCGAAGTCGTCGCCGCCGAGGTGGGTGTCGCCGTTGGTGGACTTCACCTCGAACTGGCGCGAGCCCTCGACGTCGTACAGCTCGAGCACGGAGATGTCGTACGTGCCGCCGCCGAGGTCGAACACGGCGACCTTCTCGTCCTTCTTCTTATCGAGGCCGTACGCGAGCGCCGCCGCGGTGGGCTCGTTGATGATGCGGAGCACGTCGAGCCCCGCGATCTTGCCGGCGTCCTTGGTGGCCTGCCGCTGCGAATCGTTGAAATACGCGGGAACCGTGACCACGGCCTTCTCGACCTTCTGCCCGAGGTAGTCTTCCGCCGTCTGCTTCATCTTCTGGAGGATCATCGCGGAGATCTCGGGCGGCGTGAAGCTCTTGCCCTGGACTTCCACGGTGGCGACGTCATTGGCGCCCGCGGTCACCTTGTAAGGAACGCGTTGCCGCTCCTCGGTGACTTCGCTGGTCTTGCGCCCCATGAACCGCTTGATGGAGAAGACCGTGTTGGCGGGGTTGGTGACCGCCTGGCGCTTGGCGATCTGCCCGACGAGGCGCTCGCCATCCTTGGTGAACCCGACGACCGAGGGAGTCGTCCTGCCGCCCTCCGCGTTCGGGATCACGACGGGGTCGCCGCCTTCCATGACTGCCACGACGGAATTGGTCGTGCCGAGGTCGATTCCGATTACCTTGTCTGCCATTGAGGGCTCGCTGTTGGCTGTTGGCTATTGGCTGTTGGCTAAAGACGTGCGCGCCAACGATTTATCGGGGCTATCAGTAAGCAACTCGGGGGCCTGATTATTCTGCCGTAATGGCAGGAAACTAACACTGTCTCGATAGTGGCGCGATGATTCCAATCGGCGACGAAAATCCGACGTTGAGGACGCCTTGGGTCACTTACGTGATCCTCGGGTCGATTTTCGCGGTCTGGTTCCTCGTCCAGGGCGCCGGCTTCGACGCGTATGCCCTCGCGGCCAGTGCCTGCAATTACGGCATGGTACCGGGCGAGCTGACCCGCCTGGCAGCCGTGGGCTCGGGAGTGCCGATCGGCGAGGGGCTCGCCTGCGTGATCGACCGGGATCCGATCAACGTCGTCACCCCATTCACTTCGATGTTCCTGCACGGGGGCTGGGGCCACCTGCTCGGAAACGCGCTCTTCTTCTGGGTATTCGGTAACAACATCGAAGACAGCATGGGCCCGCTCCGGTTCGCGTTCTTTTACGTGATCTGCGGGCTGGCTGCCGCGGCGGCCCACGTTTTCGTCGAGCCGTCTTCGGCTCTCCCGACGATCGGCGCTTCCGGCGCGATCTCCGGGATCATGGGGGCTTACCTGCTGCTGTACCCCCGGGTACGCGTGCGGATGCTCTTCATCTTCATCATCTTCTTCCGCGTCTTCCGCATCCCGGCCTGGATCGTTCTCTTGTACTGGTTCGCTCTGCAGGTGCTCGAAGGAGTTCCGCAGCTCAGCCCCGGCCCGGAGCTGACCGGCGGCACCGCGGTGTGGGCGCACGTCGGCGGTTTCGTTGCG
Source organism: Gemmatimonadaceae bacterium (assembly GCA_040882285.1). Taxonomy (NCBI): domain Bacteria; kingdom Pseudomonadati; phylum Gemmatimonadota; class Gemmatimonadia; order Gemmatimonadales; family Gemmatimonadaceae; species Gemmatimonadaceae bacterium. The sequence goes on along the minus strand of JBBEBQ010000005.1, from coordinate 401,861 downwards.
GGGGTGGTGCTGGTAAAGGTGTTCGAAAATCGCAATCTCGTACGGCGACGCTCGGCTGTGGCGGATGCGCGCGCTGTCTTTGCGCGCGATTGAACAGCTCGATTTCTACGCTGTCTCCAGCGCCTGAAGTACTCGTGTGAGCCGCTTCCTTACATCTTCGGCGATCGGCCGAATGTTGTCGTTGCCGGTGAGAGCGAGCGCCTGAACGGGGTCCATCACCGCCACGACGCTCTCGCCCGGCTGGTCCCCGGCGTAGACAATGACATTGCAGGGAAGCAGCAGGCCGATGTCGCGTTCCGCGGTCAGAGCGCGATGGGCGAGCGGTGGATTGCACGCCCCGAGGATGACATACGGCCGGAAGTCCACATCAAGTTTTTTCTTGAGAGTGGCGGCGACGTCAATTTCGGAGAGCACTCCGAAGCCTTCCTTGGCGAGTTCCTCTCTCGTTCGCTCGACCGCACGGCCGTAATCAAGGGCAACCGTGGTACCGATCCCGTATGGCGTTGTCTGCGTGATCATCAGCGTACTCCCGGACGAAAATTGACGGTGAGACATCGAATCCATCGAGCGCGGCCTTGCCACCGCCTTATCAACAAAACTACATTACCATATAGGAATACTACTGACAATGATCGGGAGTCTCAATGGGCAAGTATGAACTGACCGACGAGGTGCTCGAGCTCGTGGCGCAACGGTTCAGGGCGCTGGCCGAGCCGGCGCGCCTGCAAGTGCTGGCCGCGCTCCGAAACGGCGAGATGACGGTCGGCGAGCTTGTGAGCGAAACGGGCCTCGGGCAGGCGAACCTGTCCAAGCATCTGCAAATCCTGTACAACCTCGGTTTCGTGGCGCGCCGGAAGACGGGCTTGTTCGTCCATTACACGTTGTCCGACCGGCGCGTGTTCCAGCTCTGCGAGATCGTCTGCGACCGCATCGAAGGGGAAGCGAAGTCCCGGCGGCGGCTCCTCGCATCGTGACCCTGCATGCCGGGGCCGCGAACCGGCCGCTCTCCGAGCCCGACCCGCAGTAGGAGCACGAGCGATCCGCGGCGAGAACCGTTACGCCTCTCGTCGTGGCTCGCAGCCGAACGCAGCGATTTTCCCAAGAATGCGTTCGAGCGGGCAGAAGCCGGTGAAGCTCGACTGCAACAGGTTGAAGCCGACGAACGCCGTGAACAGCAGCCAGGCCGGGTGGGCCCAGTAGGCGAGCGCCACGGAAATGAGGACGAATACGCCGGCGAAGCGGCGAATGACGTGGTCGGAGCACATGGTCCAGGTCCTGGAAAGAGATGAGGATTAGAAAAACGATTCCGCGGGGAGCACCGCCACATGCAGGCGCTCGCCGGGGGGAAGCCGGGTAGTCTCTTCGCGCAATTCCCCGGCAAGCTCGTTCGAGAGCGCATCGGGCACGACGCTCACAAGAAGCGTGGACGCGCCCGGCCAAGCGCGGGAGCCCTCGCGTCGCCCGCTGCCGCCAACCCCGTGCGCGTTCCGGAACTCGGTGTACCCGGCGTCAGGGTGGGCGTCGAGCAGCGCCGAGATCCGGTCGGGATCGATACCGCTGTATATCAGCATCAGCATCTTCATGGGATGGCCCCGGTTGCGGGAGATGCCGGCTCCTGTCGCCGGCGGAGCTCCCAGTAGAGAAGTGGCACGACGACCATGGTGAGGAGCGTGGCCACGATCGCACCGCTCATGAGGGCAACCGCCAGCCCCTCGAAGATCGGATCGAGGACCATTACCAGCCCACCGACGACGACGGCGGCCGCGGTCAGCGCGATCGGACGGAAGCGGACAGCCCCGGCTTCGAGCACCGCCTCGCGAAGTGATCGCCCGCGGGCTTCCGCAAGTTGGATGAAGTCGACCAGGAGTATGGAGTTTCGAACGATGATCCCGGCGAGAGCGATCATGCCGATCATGGATGTCGCCGTGAAGAACGCCCCTGTCATGGCATGGCCGGGCAGTATGCCGATTAGCGTGAGCGGGATCGGCGCCATTATGACCAGGGGTATGGTCAGCGACCGGAACCAGCCGACGACAAGCACATAGATGAGAGCGAGCACAATAGCGAAGGCGATCCCCAGATCGCGGAACACTTCGATCGTCACCTGCCACTCACCATCCCATTTGATCGCCGTCTCGGTCAGGCGATCCGGCTGCGAGGCGTTGTACCGCGCGATTCGCGCGCCGTTGATGCGGATCCGATCGAGCTTTTTGTTCATGGACAGGATCGCGTATACCGGCGACTCCACGGCACCGGCGACGTCACCGGTCACGTAGATCACCGGGCGCAGATCCTTTCTGATGCGGATCCCGTCGCGCGTGGCGGGGATCACGTTGACAAAGCGTGCCAGCGGCTGGGGGCCGGACAGGGTGGCGATCGGCAGCGATAGCAGCGCCTCGACCGAAGAACGCCGCTCGATCGGCAGCCGCGGCACGATGGCGGTCCCTTCGAGGGCGGTGCCCGAGCTGGCGACGCCGGCGGGGGCACCGGAAAGCGCGAGATACAGCGTTCCGGTTATCTGCGCGACGCTCGCCCCGGCTTCCGCCGCCTGTACCCGATCCACGCGAAAGACGCGCTTCTGTTGCGGAGCTTCGATAGTCCAGTCCACGTCCACCACGCCGTCCGTAGATTCGAACACAGCCAGCACCTGCCGGGCGGCTTCCAGGCGAGTCGAGTCATCGGCCGCATACACCTCGGCCACGAGCGTAGAGAGGACGGGCGGGCCTGGGGGAATTTCGGCGACCTTCACCGCCGCCGAATAACGCCGCGCTATCGAGTCGATCCCCGGCCGGACCGCGACCGCGATCGCGTGGCTCTGTCTCGACCGCTCGCTCTTGGAAACCAGGTTGACCTGCACGTCTCCGACGTTGGGGCCCCCGCGCATGAAGTAGTGGCGGACGAGACCGTTGAAGTTGAACGGGCCGGCCGTGCCGGCATACAGCTCCGTGCTCTTCACCTCCGGCACATGGCGCAGGTACGCGGCGATTTCCTGGCCGAGCGCGTTCGTGGTTTCAAGCGTGGTCCCCTCGGGGAGATCCATTATCACCTGGAACTCGCTCTTGTTGTCGAACGGGAGCATCTTGACCTGAACGGCCTTTACCGCCACGAGCCCCATCGAGATGAGGAGCAGCGCCGCGACGCCGCCATAGAAGGCGAGACGGCGGGGGCGGTGATCCATCAACGGAGTCATGACCCGCGCATAGAACCGCGCGAACCGCGTGCCTTCCTCCTCCTCGTGGGCGCGCGGCAGCGGGTGAGCGGCGGAAGCGACGTGGCCCTTGAGCAGGCGGTAGGCCAGGTACGGCGTGATGATGAACGCCACGGCCAGCGAGGCGAGCATCGCGATGGACGCGCCAACAGGAATCGGACGCATGTACGGACCCATCAGCCCCGACACGAACGCCATCGGCAGGATCGCGGCGATCACCGTAAAGGTCGCGAGAATCGTGGGGTTCCCAACCTCGTCCACCGCCTCGATCGCGGCCGCCTCAGGCGATCGATCCCCTTTCTGGAAGTGCCGGTAAATGTTCTCGACGACGACGATGGCGTCGTCCACCAGGATTCCGATCGAGAATATCAAGGCGAACAGGGTGATGCGATTGAGCGTGTATCCCATCACGTAGTACGCGAACAGCGTCAGCGACAGCGTCACCGGGACGGCGACGAGGACTATCACCGCTTCGCGCCAACCGAGAAAGAACCAGACGAGTAACGTGACGGATGCGGTAGCCAGCATGAGGTGCAGGATCAACTCCTTCGCCTTCTCGCCCGCGGTCTCGCCGTAGTCCCGAGTTACCTCTACCCCCACGTTTTGAGGAAGAAGACGTCCCTTGGCGGCACCGACGCGCTCCATGACTGCGTGCGTTACTTCGGTCGCATTGGCGCCGGGGCGCTTGGCCACGGCGATCGTCACCGCGTGTTCGGCGGGCCCGGTAAGCCCGGTATGCGAAACGTAGGTAACCGCTTCGCCGAAACCTTCCGTGACATCCGCGACGTTTCGCAGGTAAACGGGCGCTCCGCCGCGCATGCCGACGACGACGCTCCCGATCTCGGCGGCGGTCGAGAGGGGAGCACCGACGTCAATCAGATAGACCTCGTTGGCGGTGGCGAGTTCGCCGGCCTGAAGCCGCGCGTTCGCGCCGCCGAGCGCTGCAGCGATCTCGCCGGGTGTCACGCCGGTCGCTGCCAGTCGGGCGGCGTCCATCATTACACGGAACTGCCGCGGCTGGCCGCCGACGACAAACGTGCTGGCAACCTCGGAGACGGTCCGGATTTCATCCTCGAGATGGATGGCGATCTGTCGCAGAGTGTTGGCATCGTAGTCCCGCGAATGAAGCGTGAGCGCGAGAACGGGCACGTCGTCGATCGAATGCGGCTTGACGATCGGCGGCATGGAGCCCGGCGGCGCTTCATTCATCGAGGCTGCCAGCTTCGCCTGCACCCTGGTGACGCTGCGCTCCTGGTCCTGACCGACTTCGAACCGGACGGTGACCATGGCGTACCCCTCGCCGGCCACCGTATAGACGTGATCAACGCCGGGAATCTCGAGCATGCGCTGCTCGATCGGCCGCGCGAGGAGGTTCTCGGCCTCGCGTGGAGACGCGCCCGGCAACGCGGCGATGACGTCGATCATCGGGACCGAGATCTGCGGCTCTTCCTCGCGGGGCGTGGCGAGGATGCCGAGCAATCCCGCCGCCAGCGACGCTATGGCGACGAGCGGGGTGAGCTTCGAATGGAGAAATGCCTGCGCGATACGTCCGGCGATGCCCATCGGTCAGTTTCGTCCGGGAGCTGTCGCGGATACGCGCGCCGGTGGCACAATCACGCGGTCTCCCGCACGCAATCCCGCGGTCACTTCGGCGACGCCACCCGTTGCTGCTCCCAAGCGGATCCAGCGTAACTGGTCACCCTCGGCGGTGCGCAGCGTGACACCGGTAAGATCGCCTTCATGAATCACCGCGGTAATCGGCACGACGATCGAACCGCGAGTCCCTTGCGGCAACGAGATGGTGGCTGCGCTGCCGGGGAGAAATACTCCACCTGGGTTGGGCAGCAAAGCGTTGACCGTGTACAGGTTGCCCACCGCCGTCGGAACGACGCCCTCGATGGTCGCGCGGACGGGCCGGCCCTCGATAGTCGCGCTGACAAATTGGCCGCGCCGGATGCCGCGTACGGCATCCGGCGAGGCGCTGACCGAAATGCGTAACCGGGACGCGTCCTGCACTTCGACGAGCGGCGCGCCCGGCGCGGCGAACGAGCCGGGATCTACGAAGCGCTTCGTAACGACGCCGCCGAACGGGGCTCGAACCGAGGCATACGCGGACATGGCGCTGACCTCGGCGGCGGACGCGTGCGCGGCCCGAAGACCGGCGCCAGCGCGAGCGAATCCCGTTTCAGCGGCGTCGAGCTGCGCCTTCGCAGCGGCGCTGTCGGCGTAGAGGGCACGCATACGGCGCGCCTGCGTCTCCGCAGCCAGATACATCGATTCCGCGTCGGACACCGCCGCGGCTACCTGCGCGGACTTCGCGGAGAGGTCGCGTGCGTCGATGCGAACGAGAATGCGTCCGGTGGTGACGGCATCTCCCTCGCTGGCGAGGACTGCCGTAACAGTTCCCATGAGTTTGGTGCTCAGAATCGCCTGGCGGACGGGCGATGCCACACCCGTTGCTTCGATCGTTGCTTCGACGGTTGTGTCGCGCACGGTGTAAACGCTTCCGGCGACGCGCTCGGGCGTGGCGCGAGGCGTGTCGTCGCGCGACGGCGAACACGCTGCCGCCGCGCCGGCTACAAACAGTGCGCCGTACGCGAGGAAGCTGGATTCACGAATCATTGAGAGGTCCTTTCTGGAGTCGGGCGTGAGCGGTGGCATCGGGTGCGATCGGCCGTGGAGGAGATGAATCCGCCGAGGCGGATGCGGAGTCGAATGCCGCGAGCGTTCCCGGATCGCGGCCCAGTGCCTGGCGGCGCGCGGCCGCGGCGGAGATCGCTGCGTACCGGGCCTGGGCGAGCGAAAGAGCGCTCTGCGTTTCGGCTGTCTGCGCGTCCAACAGCTCGACGACGGTCGCGAGTCCCCCGGCGTACCGGCGGCTCACGATCCGGCGCGCTTCAGCGCTCTGGATCACAGCGCGTTCGGCGATGGCGAGGCGAATGAGGGAAACGGTCAGTGCTGTGCGCGTAGCTTCCACGTCGAGGCCGGCATTCGCTTCCGCGGCTTCCGCGCGCGCCTTGGCGGACGTGAGTCGCGCGGCCGCGCCCCGGTGCTCCGCCAGCTCCCCGGCGCCGCTGAACGGACTCCAGGATGCCAGGACGCCGACAGTCCAGTTCGTTTCGCCCGTGAAGGGGCGCGCGCGCGAGTTCCGGTCATATCGTGCGAACCCGTTGATCCGGGGCAGGTACGCGGAGCGGGCGCGAAGGACGTCGGAGCGCGCAGCGTCGAGCGCGGTTGCGGCGGCGATGACGTCGGCGCGCTCGTCTGGCTCTGCAAAAGCCGTATCGCGCGCCGTGATCTCACGAATCATCGCCGCGGTCGGGAGAACGTTCGGTACGATCGCCTTCTGGTCGCGCGAATCGGCGTGGTAATCTCCGATCAGGAGCGCGAGACGACGCCCGGCGATCGCCGAATCTCCCACGGCCTCGGCGAGCTGAGCGTCGATCTCACCGGCGCGGACGGAGGCAAGCAGGGCATCCGATTTTGTTACCATGCCCTGCCTGACGAGCGCTTCGGCCTGGGCGACATGTGCGTGGGCGGTCCGGGCCGAGACGCGCATGGTAGCGGTACGCTCGGCCGCGAAGACCGCGCCGTAGAAGGCTCGCACCACGTCGGCGCGAAGCGACAGTCGCGTCCATTCCTGCGAGGCGCGGTCGGCGTCGGCAGCCCGCAGTGCGGCGCGCCGTCCGGTCCAGGCGTCGGCGTTGAAGATCGGCTGCTCTATGACGATCGCGCTCTGGTAGTTGCCCGTCGCTTCCGGGTTGACGAGCTGTTGTGGCGCGAAGTCATCCGGGCTGATCGTTCCCTGCCGGAGTTTTGTCCCGAAGACCGCAACCGGGTCCGTGGTGCTGAGGTAGCCGACCTCGAACCGAAGACTTGGCAGTATCCCTCGGGCCGCAAGGAGCGCCCGCGCGCGTTGCTCTTCCGTGTTGCCCGCAGCGATGCGATTGCCGTAAGCGGCGTGATCGGCGCGGCGGAGCGCGTCTCCAAGAGTCAGTTGTCCGCCGGCGGGCGGAGCGTATGCGACGAGCACCGCGATCAGCGCTGTCGGAGCGAGCGAATGGTTCATCGGTGATGTCCCGCGTGATGCGTTATCCATCAAGTCAACTATATAACTAAGCACTCGTACAAGCATTGGTCAAGGTCCCGGGCCCCGGCAGGCTGTTTCGGACACTGCCGCAGCCCCGTGTAACGATTTTGCTGACGTGCCAGGCGAGGGGCCGCGGGAGCGATAGTTTTGGGAGATGCCCGAACGGCCCCGCTACTTCAATCGCGAACTCAGCTGGCTCGATTTCAACGCCCGCGTGCTGCACGAGGCGTTCGACGAGCGCAATCCGCTGCTCGAGCGGCTCAAGTTCATCGCCATCTTCTCGACGAACCTGGACGAGTTCTACATGGTCCGGATCGCGGGGCTTCGGCGGCAGCTCGCCGCCGGCGTGGAGCAGCCGAGCGCGGAAGGAGTTGCCACGCGGGCGCTGCTCGACGCGATCAACCGCAGGATCGCGGAGCTGATGGCGCGGCAGCGCACCTGCCTGCACGATCTGCTTCTGCCCGCGCTCGCGGAGCACGGGATCCGGCTCGTCACGATGAACGATCTCCAGCCGGCGGAGTGGCAGGTCGTGGACGAGTTCTTCGAGTCGCAGGTGTTCCCGGTGCTCACGCCGCTGGCGATCGATCCCGGGCACCCGCTTCCGTACATCTCCAACCTGTCGCTGTCGCTCGCGGTGCAGGTGTTCGACCCGCAGCGCGGCAGCGAGCACTTCGCCCGCGTGAAAGTGCCGAAGAGCCTGCCGCGCTGGGTCCCGTTCGGGCGGCCGCACCATTTCGTGCCGCTTGAGCAGGTGATCGGCGCCAACCTCGGCGCGCTCTTCCCGGGGATGGAGATCCGCGGCTGGCACGCCTTCCGTGTCACGCGCTACTCCGACCTGGAGCTGGCCGCGTCGGACGACACGTCGGACCTGCTCGCGATGATCGAGGAGCAGGTGTTCCAGCGGAGATTCGCGGAGGTCGTGCGGGTAGAGCTGCAGGACGGGACGCCGCCCGCGCTGCGCGCGCTGCTGCGCGAGGAGCTGGCCGACCAGCAGGACCTCGACACGGACGACGCGCTGCTGCACGAGGACGATCTGGTGGAGAGCGGTCCGCTGCTCGAGCTGGGCGACCTCATGTCCCTTGCGTCGCTGGACGCGCCCGAGCTGCGCGACCCGCCGTACACGCCCGCGATTCCGGCGGAGCTGCACGACACGACGCGCTCGGTGTTCGCGGCGATCCGTGAGCGCGACATCCTGGTGCACCATCCGTTCGATTCCTTCACGGCGAGCGTCGAGAGATTTCTCGAGGCCGCCGCGGTGGACGAGCACGTGCTCGCCATCAAGATGACGCTGTACAGAACTTCGGGCGACACCGCGATCGTGCGCGCGCTGACGGAAGCCGCGCAGCGCGGGAAGCAGGTCGCGGTGCTGGTCGAGCTGCAGGCGCGCTTCGACGAGGCGAACAACATCACCTGGGCGCGGACGCTGGAGAGCTTCGGAGTGCACGTCGCGTACGGGCTGCCGGGCCTCAAGACGCACTGCAAGACCGCGCTCGTCGTGCGCAAGGAAGGCGACGGAATCCGGCGGTACGCCCACATCGGCAGCGGCAACTACAACTCCAGGACCGCGCGCATCTACACCGACCTCGGCCTGCTCACCTGCAGCCCGTCCATCGGCGCCGACGTCAGCGACCTGTTCAACGCGCTGACCGGGTTCTCCCGGCAGGAGATCTACCGCAAGCTGCTGGTGTCGCCGGCGAACATGCGGGCGCGCTTTCTGGAGATGATCGACCGCGAGGTGAAGTTCGCGAGGGCGGGGAAGCCGGCGCGCATCATCGCGAAGATGAACGCGCTGGTGGACGAGGAGATCATCGCGGCGCTGTACGGCGCGTCGGAGGCCGGAGTCGAGATCGACTTGATCGTGCGCGGGATCTGCTGCCTGCGGCCGGGGCTGCCGGGCGTGAGCGAGCGCATCCGCGTGCTCAGCATCGTTGGCCGCTTTCTCGAGCACTCGCGCATCTGGTACTGGGAGAACGGGGGCGAGCCGGAGTACTACTTCGGCTCGCCCGACTGGATGCCGCGGAACCTGGACCGCCGGGTGGAGTGCGTGGTGCCGGTCGAGGATCCGCGGCTGCATCCGCGGCTCAAGTCGCTGCTGGAGACGTCTCTCGCGGACAACCGGCAGGCGTGGGAGCTCCGGTCCGACGGGACGTACGAGCAGCGGCTGCCGGGGGCCGAGCCGGAGCGCGCGACGCACAGAACGCTGCTCCTCGACTCATGGGGCATGGTCGGGGAGCCGGACGCGAGCCGGTGATTACGCGGCGGTAGACTTCGCGGGCTCCGAGCGCGCGGCGGCCGTCCCCGCTGCCACCAAGGTTGCCGGAACCCCCGAGAGCTTCTCCAGCAGGCGGCACTTGCGCTCTGCGCCCCACAGCTCGAGCTGCATGTCGCCGCCTTTCGTGGACGGCACGGCACGGAGTACGAGCGAATCGTCGGTCCACTCCGCTTCAATCCGCTCCACGGCGGCGGAGTGCCCGCGGTCGAAGCCGTCGGCCACGCGGAGAATCGCGGACAACCGCTTCACTACCTGCCGCGACTGCTTGTCGAGCCCCGAATAGTTGCGGTGCTTCTTCTTCGGCCGCGGGCCGCGATGATAGCGCGCGACGTTGGCGACGATCACCTGCTCCACCGGCGACATCCCCAGCAGCTCGGCGTGGCTGATCAGGTGGTACGAATGCTTGTGGTGGTCTTCGTAATTGATGTGGTAGCCGATGTCGTGCAGCAGCGCGGCGTCGGATAGCAGCGCGCGCTCGCTCTCCTCGCACCCGAGCCGCCCGCCGATCTGGTCGAATATTTGCAACGCGAGCTTCCGCACGTGCTGCGAGTGCAGCTCCTCGTAGTGCGACCGCTCGGCCAGCTGCAGGACCGACCGCTCGCGGGACTCTCCGGGATCCGCGACGGTCGGGCGCACGCGCGCCGTCTCCAGCAGCAATCCCTCGCGAATTCCGTAGCTGGAGACGGTCAGCTCCGGCGAGTCGAGCCGCTCCAGCACTTCGACGATGACGCTGATGCCGGCGACGATGATGTCGGCCCGGGCGGGATTGAGTCCCGGCACCCGGGCGCGCTCTTCCGCGGGAAGGTCGATCAGCGCGTCCAGCATCCGCTCGATCTCGGCGCAAGGGACCTTGGTGCCCTGTACCGTCTGCGCCATGTGCAGCCCGCGGCGGGCGAGATGCATCTCGCCGATGTTGGTGCACGTGCCCCCGGACCCGATGACCGTCGCGCCGCGCCAGTTGCGCACCGGCAGCTTGCGGGCGAGCGCGCGGCGCACCTTGCGGCGCAGCTTCTTCACGCGGGACCGCTTGATCCGGGTCGGCAGGAACTCCTCGGTGAGACGCAGCGCGCCCAACGGCAGCGAAATCAGCCGATCCAGCAGTCCGTCGGCGCTCAGCGCGATCTCCAGCGATCCGCCCCCGATGTCGAGCACGACCGCGCGGCCCTTGCCGAGCTCGAAGTGCGCCAGCGCGCTGCGGAAGCTCAGCCGCGCCTCGTCCTCGCCGTCGAGCACGCGCACGGCGAGCCCGCTTTCCTCGCGAATAAGATCGAGAAAGAGCTGGCCGTTGGTCGCGTCGCGCACGGCGCTCGTCGCGACGGCCTCGACGCGCTCGGCGCCGAGCTGGCGGGCGAGCGTGGTCATGCGGCCGACGACCTCGAGGGCGTCGCGCATCCGGCTCTCGTCGATGCGCTTCGTCTCGCGGGTGCCCGCGCCGAGGCGCGGAGCCGCTTTCATCTCGTCCACGACGCGGATCGTGCCGTCGCTGCCGACGTCGGCTACGATCTGGCGGATCGAGTTCGACCCGATGTCTATGGCCGCGATGCGCGCAACTCTCTCGGACATCAGTCCTCGAAGTGGTGCTTGATCTGCTTTCCCTCGGCGAGATACACCGCGTCCTCGCCGATGTTGGTCGCGAGGTCGGCGACGCGCTCGAGATTGCGGCTCACGAGCAGCAGCTCCAGCGCGGGCGTGATCGTGCGGGCGTCGGCCATCATGTGCGTGAGCAGGATCCGGAAGACGGAGTTGTGCAGCGAGTCCACGACGTCGTCCGCCTTGCAGACTTCGCGCCCGAGCGCGCCGTCGGCGTTGGTGAACGCGTCGAGCGCGTCACTCAGCATGGATCGCGCCCGCCTGGCCATGTCTTCCAGCTCGGGACCGGGGATGACGGTTGCGTTCGAGTCTATCAGCCGGAGCGACGACTCGGCGATGTTGACAGCGTGGTCGCCGACGCGCTCCAGGTCGTTCGAGATCTTGATCGTACCGATGATGAACCGGAGATCTCTCGCCATCGGCTGCTGCAGCGCGAGCAGGGCGATGGCGCGCTTCTCGATCTCGATCTCGAGGTCGTTGAGGTCCTTGTCACCGCCGACGACGAGCTCCGCCTTGCGGCGATCGCGCGCCAACAGCGCGCTGACCGCCAGCTCTACGAGATGCTCGGCTTTCTCGGACATGTCGAGCAGCCGCTGCTTGAGCTCGGCGAGCTGGTCGTGAAAGTGGCGGAATCCTCCGCTCGGCTCGATCGCCGCGGTCATCCGAACCTCCCGGTGATATAGGCCTCGGTCTGTGCTTCACGCGGGGCGGTGAAAAGCTGCCCCGTCGCGTCGCATTCGACTAGTCGGCCAAGATAGAAGAAAGCTGTGTAGTCGGACACGCGCCCTGCCTGCTGAAGGTTATGGGTGACTATCACGATTGCCAGCTCTGATTTCAGCTCGAACAGGAGCTCCTCGATCTTTTGCGTCGCGCCGGGGTCGAGCGCGCTCGCGGGCTCGTCCAGCAACAGGACTTCAGGCTGGTTGGCCAGCGCGCGCGCTATGCAGAGCCGCTGCTGCTGGCCCCCGGACAGTCCGAGCGCGCTCTGCCTGAGGCGGTCCTTAACTTCGTCCCAGAGCGCGGCCCGTCGCAGGGAGCCCTCGACCACGTCGTCCAGATCGCGCCCACGCAGGCCGCGGTTGATGCGCGGCCCGTACGCCACGTTGTCGTAGATGGACTTCGGGAACGGGTTCCATCGCTGGAACACCATCCCTACACGGTGTCGCAGGTGCACCACGTCCATCCCGGGCGCGTACACGTCCTGGCCCGCGAGCAGCACGCTGCCCTCGTGGCGCGCGCCGGGGATCGTGTCGTTCATCCGGTTGATCGATCGCAGAAACGTTGACTTGCCGCACCCCGACGGCCCGATCAGCGCCGTGATCGACTGCGGCGGCACGGTGATGTTGACCCCGTACAGCGCCTGATTCTTCCCATACCAGAAAGAAAAGTCGCGCGCGTTCACGGCGGACCCGGTCATCCGAACCTTCCCGTGATGTAGGCTTCGGTGCGAGTGTCGCTTGGCGCGGTGAACAGGGCGTTGGTCGGCGCGGTCTCAACGAGGTCTCCCATCAGCAGGAACGCAGTCCTGTCGGACACGCGTGCGGCCTGTTGCATGTTGTGGGTCACGATCACGACCGCGATATCCTGCTTGAGCTGGTACACGAGCTCCTCGACTTTTTGCGCGCTCAGCGGGTCGAGCGAAGCTGTCGGCTCGTCCAGCAGGATCACTCGCGGGCGGATCGCCAGCGCCCGCGCGATGCACAGCCGCTGCTGCTGTCCTCCGGAAAGCGCGATCGCACTCTCGTCGAGCCGGTCCTTGACTTCCTCCCAGAGTCCGGCGTGCCGCAGCGCGCGCTCGACGATGCCTTCGGCTTCCCTGCCGCGGGGAGCTCCCCGCCCGAGGATCTTGAGCCCGGCGGCAACGTTGTCGCGGATGGACATAGTTGGAAACGGCGTGGGCCTCTGAAACACCATCCCGACGTGCCGCCGTACCGCGATGGGATCCGCGCCGGGCGCATAGATGTCGGTCCCGTCGAGCGTGACCGTTCCCGTCGTGGTCGCGCCCGGCAGCGTTTCGTGCATCCGGTTGAGGCAGCGCAGCAGCGTTGACTTGCCGCACCCCGAGGGGCCGATGATCGCCGTGACCTCGCGATCCTGGAAGTCGATGCTGACGTTCGACACCACGCGCGACTTGCCGAAGAACGCGCTCAGCTCTCGGGTGCTGAGACACGGCTTCCCGGGCGCGTCGTCGTCCTCCTGGCGGATAACCTCGGGGTCAATCAGTAGCTGAGCCAAAGCGTGCGCGGGTCGCGTGTCGCGCCGCGAGGCTGATGATGAGAACGATGACGATCAGCACGAGCGCGCCTGCCCAGGCCTGCTTGTGCCACTCGTCGTACGGACTGATGGCGTACGCGAAGATCTGCAGCGGCAGCGCCGCGATGGGCTCATCGAGCGCCGTGGACCAGAACTGGTTGCCGAACGCGGTGAACAAGAGCGGGGCCGTCTCGCCGGCGATGCGCGCGACGGCGACAAGCGCGCCGGTCACGATCCCGGGCAACGCCGTACGAAGGATGACGCTCAGCGACGTGCGCCACCGCGGGTAGCCGAGGGCGAGCGCCGCTTCGCGCAGCGAATTCGGCACGAGCCGGATCATCTCTTCCGTGGTGCGGGTCACGAGCGGGATCATCATGGCGCCGAGCGCGATCCCGCCTGCAAGCGCGGAGAAGCTGCCGAAGGGGCGCACCAGGAACTGCCAGGCGAATATCCCGAGCACGATGGAGGGCAGCCCGTTCAGCACGTCCGACAGGAATCGCACGGTCATTGCCAGCGCGCCGACGCGCTTCTCCGCGAGATACAGCCCCGCACCGATGCCGACGGGCAGTCCGATCACGCCCGCGATCGCTATCAGAATCAGCGTTCCCACGATGGCATTGGACATTCCACCGCCCGCTTCACCTACCGGACGCGGCATGTTCGTGAAAAACTCCGGCGTTAGAGTGCTCGCGCCTTTCTGCAAAAGATGGAAGAGAATGAACAGGAGCGGGAGCGTGGCGAGCACGGCCGCGACGTACGTGAGTCCCAGCATAAGGACGTTGCCCGCCTTCCGCCGGCGCAGGGCGCTCACGGTTTCGGCCCGCTCGCGACGCGCCAGACCAGCCAGCGCGCGATGCCGTTCACGATCAGCGTGATCGCGAACAGCACGGCGCCGACGGCCATCAGCGCGGACAGGTGCATGTCGCTGGTTGCCTCCGTGAATTCGTTCGCGATCAGCGACGCCATGGTGTAGCCCGGGGCGAGCAGCGACGCCGAAATCTCGGGCCGGTTGCCGATCACCATCGTGACCGCCATCGTCTCACCGAGCGCGCGACCGAGGCCGAGGATGACTCCGCCGATTATTCCCGACCGGGCGTAGGGGATCACGGCGTGCCAGATCATCTCCCACTTCGTGGCGCCGAGTGCGAGCGCCGCGTCGCGCTGCGAGCGCGGCACGGCGATGAGCACCTCGCGCGTGACGGCCGAGATGTACGGCAGCGCCATGATCGCCAGGATGACGCCGGCTGCCAGCATGCTCGGTCCGTACGCGGGGCCGCTGAACAGCGGCGTGCTTCCCAGGTGCAGCGTGTTCCGGAAAAACGGGACCACGTGGTCCCGCAGCATCGGGACCAGGAAGAAGATGCCCCACAGCCCGTACACCACGCTCGGGATGGCCGCGAGCAGATCCACGAGAAACGCGACTGGCTGCCGCAGCCACTTCGGCGCGATCTCCGAGAGGAAGATCGCTACCCCCACCGCGAGCGGCGTCGCCAGCACGAGCGCGATGAACGACGACACAAGCGTGCCGTAAATGGCCGGCGCGGCGCCGAACTTTCCCGCCTGCACGTTCCACTCGCTGGTGGTGATGAACGACAGTCCGGCGGCCGAGAGCGCCGGCCACGCGGCGACGCCGATCGCGACGGCGATCAAGAGCAGCAACGCGGGAATCATCAGCGCGAATGCGGTGATGACCATCCGATAAACGCGGTCGCCCGGCGCGGCGCCCGCGAGGCTCGCTACGCGGTGCCCGCGCGCGAATCCTCCAGGCGTCCCGGAGGACGCGATCGCGTCACCCACCGGCTGGCGTCACCTGGATGGAATCGAGTCGCTGCAGCAGCCTGTCGGCGATCGCGGGAGGCAGCGGCGCGTAGTCCAGCGCGGCGGCTTGCTTCTCTCCCTCTGTCAGCGCCCAGCGGAGAAAATCCACCAGCTTGCGCGCTTTGACCGAGTCTGTCTGCTCGCGATAGAGCAGCAGCCAGGTAAACGACGAGATCGGGTAGGCGCCGGCGCCGGGGCTGTTCACGATCGAGAGGCGATAATCAGTGTCGGCGGGAAGCTGCGCGGCGACTCCGGCGGCCGCGGCCGTGACCGCTTCGATGCTCGGCGCCACGAACTGCCCCGCGGAGTTGAGGACCGATGCGACCGGAAGGTCGTTCTGATTGGCGTACGCGAGCTCGACGTATCCGATCGCGCCTGGAATCTGCTTGATCTGTCCCGCTACTCCTTCGTTGCCCTTTCCACCGAGTCCCGTCGGCCACGCCACGTCCTTTCCGCGGCCGGGGCCGCCCGCCCACTCCGGGCTGATCGCCGTCAGGTAGTCGCTGAAGACGTATGTGGTTCCGCTGCCGTCCGATCGGTGGATCACCAGCACGTCCCTCGCCGGCAGCCTGACGCCGGGATTGTGCGCCGCGATCCGCGGGTCGTTCCACTGCTTGATCGTGCCGAGGAAGATCTGCGCGATGACCGGCCCGGACAGCCGCAGCTCGCCGGAGAGCTCCGGAAGGTTGTACGCGATCGCGACCGCGCCGAGCACGGTGGGGAAGTGCATGATCGAGCCGCCCTTCGCTTTGGCGAGCTCGTCGTCGGTCATCGGTCCGTCGGTAGCGCCGAAGTCCACGGTGCCCTCCGACAGCTGGCGGATTCCCCCGCCCGAGCCGATCGACTGGTAGTTGATGCGGACGTTGGTGGCCGTCGCGTAGTCGGAAAACCACTTCGAGTACAGCGGGTAAGGGAACGTCGCGCCGGCGCCGGTCAGATCGACCGAGCCCGAGCGCGTTGCGGGAGAAGCGTCGCCGGCGGGACGGGAGTCGCCGCAGGCCAGCGCGAGAATCGATATCAGTGCAAGAATGCGTGAGGACACGTCCAGGTCTCCTGTGGCGCGATGGCGCGCTAGAATCGTGCAATGAGGTGCAGGAACGCCGCCTTGCCCGGCGCGGCCGGCCCGCCGGCGCGAGGGAGCTGTTCCTGATAGTCGAGCGAGAACGAAGCCGCTTTGGTCAGATCGATCGCTACGCCGCCGATCACGAGCGTGTGGCCCTCGCTCAGCGCTCTGTTCGTCGTGACCCTGTCCACGCGTCCCACCAGCGAGACCGATCGCGCCGCGCCCGCCAGCGACGCAAACGGTCGAACGATCGCGTATGCCGAGACGAGATGCCCGGTGCTGCCGACGACCGCCCGCGGCTCGGCGGCGGTGTTGGATCCCGTCTCGCCTTCGTCCGTCCGCGCGGTGTACTGCGCGGCGATCGTGAGCGCCGGATTCGTCACCGCGGCGAACACGCCCCAACGGTCGCGCTGGAGCGAGCTGCCCACCGGACCGAGCTGGCCGGCGCCGCCGCCAGCGAACCTGCTCCCGGTCGCGCCCTGATAGCTCCACGCGGTGAGCGCCAGCGAGCCGAGCAGCCCGTCCGTGCGGCTCGCGAACGGCGTGAGTGTCAGGCGCGCGCCGTAATCCTTGAAGCGGTCGATCTCGCGCGACGTGTATCCCGGACCGTTCGTGACCGCGGCGTAGATCTCCCCGAGCTTGCGCGGCAGCGTTATGGCCGACGCCAGGCCGGCGTCGGCCGACGAGAAGTAGCCGTGCCGGTCGGTCGCGACTGTCGAGATCCAGCGCGGCCAGTAGGTCTCGTCGTGCTCGATGAAGACGTTGTGCACGAGACCGAATCGCGCGGCTGCGCGCACGGTTCCGCGCTTCAGGTAGTCGTACTGGAGATACGCGTACTTGGCGCGAACCGTCCAGCCGCGGTAATACGAATCGTTATCCGACTGCTGCTGCTGAAAGACGTCGGTCGTGATCCGAACGCTGGCCCGCTCGCCGGCGGGCATCCTGAGCGTGAGGTACACCCGCTCGAGGTCGAACTTGTTGGCGCCGCGGGATGCGTCACGGTTGGTGCGGTACTGATAGTTCGCGAACATCACGCCGGACAGATCCAGCTTCGGCGCCGCCCGTGCGGTAGGCCCGGTCGTATCGGTTCCCGTCTTTGCGGCGGAATCCGGCTGCTGCTGCGCACCGAGCGGTGCGGCCCACGCGAAAATCGCTAATGCAACCGCGGTTCCTGCGCCTGCCCGGCGGAAAGTTGCGATGGGTCTTTCCACGTTTCCTCGCGCCTCGAATGAAAGGGGAATCCTTCCTCCACGCGCTCAGAATCGTCGTCCGACGTCTCTGTTTGCTTACCGTTGTGCAACGAGTTTGTAACGAAAGGCGGCGCGGGTCAGCCGCTTCCGGCGGAGGGGAAGAACGCGCGCACCGTGGTGCCCCGGCCGACGTCACTTTCGGCCGTGACCATCCCGCCGTGCGCCTCGACCAGGTGCTTCACGATGGCGAGCCCGAGACCAGTGCCGCCGCTCTGGCGCGACCTGCCGGGGTCGGCGCGGTAGAAGCGCTCGAAGATGCGCGGCAGGTGCTCTTGCGGGATCCCCTGTCCCGAGTCTCTGACCCCGAGCCATGTGCCGTCGGCCGCCGGCTCCGCGAACACGGTGACGCGACCGGCCGCGGTATGCCGGATGGCGTTCTCGACCAGGTTCGACAGGATCTGTGTGAGAGCCACGCGGTCGGCGCGCGCGACGCCCGCGCCCGGCGCAATCTCGATCTCGAGCGACAGGTGTTTTTCGCTCGCCTGGGCGGCGGCCTGCTCCAATACTTCGCTCGCAACCGCTCCGACCTCGACGGGACCGGGCTGTGGAACCCAGCCACCGGACTCGATGCGGGACAGATCCAGCAGATCGTCCACGATGCGCTGCATCCGCGCGGTGTTCGCCCGGATCATCTCGGAGAATTCGCGCCTCGCATCCGGCGCGATGTCTTCCGCCGCCAGCGTCTCGGCGAAGCCGCGCACGACTGTCAACGGCGTGCGAAGCTCGTGCGACACGTTCGCCACGAAGTCCCGGCGCACCGCCTCGAGCCGGCGAAGCGGCGTGAGATCCAGTGCCGCGAGCACGGCTCCGCCGCCCGGCAGCGGCCGGGTGGACAGGGAGACGTGGTGCGTTCGAACATCGATCTCCAGGGGGCCGACCGGGGTTCCTCCCAGCGCGCTCTGCAGCGCCTGATGCACTGCCCGCACGCGCGGCAGCCTGTCGGCAGCGAAGGGGACCGGGTCCGTCACACCGAAGACGTCCCGTCCGGCGCCATTGATCAGGTTCACCTGGCCGGCCGCGTCCAGGACGAGGATGGCTTCGGTGAGCGACTCGACCAGGCCGGCGAAGAGAGCATCTGCCGCTTCGACCGCGAGGGTGCGCTTCCGCAGCTGCTCCGCGAGATCATGCACCGCGACGCCGACATCAGCGATCCCGGGCGGACCGGAGAGCGGGGGATTCGCATCGAGGTTGCCGGCGGCGATCGACCGGGCAGCGTCGCGCAGCCGGGCCAGGGCTCGCGTGGAGCGTCCCGCCACAACCCAGGCGAGAAGGACAGCCACCACTGCGGTGACCGCGGCCGGCGCAATCAAAGATCCGGGATCCGCGGCGCCAAGCGTCCCGACGGCTGCCGCGAACGTCGTGACCACGACCAGCCCGTATGCGGCGAGCCGCGCGGGTTCGGTCACTCTGCCTGCCCTCTGCCCGACCGCAATCGGTAGCCGATCGCGCGGACGGTCTCGATCATCGCGCCGGCGTCGCCGAGCTTGGCGCGAAGCCGTTGCACGTGCATGTCCACGGTGCGCGTCTGGATGTCGGACGCTGCTTCCCACACGGCGTCGAGCAGTACTGCCCGCGACTGGACGCGTCCTTTCCTTTCCGCCAGCGTCAGCAGCAGCTTGAATTCAGTGGCGGTCAGATCGATCTCGGCTCCGTCCACCGTGACGATGTGGGCGGCGCGATCGATGCGGATCGGCCCGATATCGAGGGCACTCTCGAAGGGCTGATCGACGCGAGACGCGCGGCGGAGGATCGCGCCGACTCGAAGCACCAGCTCCTGGGGGCTGAAGGGCTTCGTGAGATAGTCGTCAGCACCGAGGGTGAGGCCGCGGATGCGGTCGGTTTCCTCCTTGCGCGCGGTCAGGAGGAGCACCGCGGTGTCGCGGGTGCTCTCATCGGAGCGCAGAATGCGCAGCACGTCGAATCCTCCGACGTCGGGCAGCATGAGGTCGAGCACGATGAGGGAGGGCCGGTCGTCGCGCGCGCGTTCGAGCGCCGCGGCTCCGGTGGCGGCGGTCGACACGACGTAACCGGCCTTGCGCAGGTGGAACGCGCACAACGCGAGGATGTCGGGCTCGTCATCCACGACCAGTATCCGGTCGAGGTGGTCCTGCGCTACGGTCACGTGCAGATTTCTCCGCCTCCCTTTGGCCTAGGGAGAGTAACCGCCACGGCGACTTCGGGTAGTCTCCCCGTAGGACAGCGGGTAATCTCCCCGAAGGACAGCCGCCCGGCTATCTTCTCGGTCACGTCAACCCCCACAGCCCATCCATGCGGCTCCTCCCGAAGACCGAAAACTTCTACGAGCTGTTCTCGGAGATCGCCCACCGGCTTTCCGGATCCGCCGTGCTGCTGCACCGGCTGTTCGAGGATCCCGCGAATCGCAGCGCGTACGTGGCGCAGATCAAGCGTCTCGAGCACGAGGCCGACTATCTGACGCACGACGTGATCCTGCGGATCGACAAGACTTTCGTCACTCCTTTTGACCGTGAGGACATCCACGCACTGGTGTCCGAGCTGGACGACGTCGTCGATCTCATCGACGGTACCGCCCGGCGGGCCGAGATCTTCAACATCACTACCGTGTGCAGGCCCGCGGTCGTGCTGTCGGAGGTGATCGTTCGCGCCGCCTCGGCGGTGGAGGAAGCGGTGCGGGGGATGAAGGACGCCAAGCTCGTCAAGTCCAACGCTCTCGAGCTCAAGCGGCTGGAGGAAGAAGGGGATGCGATCTATCACGACGCGATGGGGGCGCTCTTCGCGGACAACGCGGACCCGATAGACGTGATCAAGTGGAAGGAGCTGTACGACAAGCTCGAAGATTCGCTGGACCAGTGCGAGGACGTGGCGAATGTCCTCGAGAGCATCGCCATCAAGAACAGCTGATCCACCCGTACGAGCCGTGATCTACTATGTGCTGGGGATCGTGGCGGTCGCCTTCATCTTCGATTTCATCAACGGCTTCCACGACTCCGCCAATTCGATTGCGACGGTCGTGGCCACCCGGGTACTCAGCCCCGGGGTAGCGGTCATATGGGCGGCGTTCTTCAACTTCATCGCCGCGTTCGTGTTCACCACCGCGGTCGCCAAGACGATCGGATCAGGGTTGATCGACCTCAACATCGTGACGCCGAACGTCATCCTGGCCGGCCTGCTCGGCGCGATCATCTGGGATCTCGTAACCTGGTTCTACGGCCTTCCGTCGAGCTCGTCCCACGCGCTCATCGGCGGGTACGCGGGCGCCGCGCTGGCGAAGGCCGGCATCGCGGCGCTCATCCTCGGTAGAAAGTGGATAGAGACGATCTCGTTCATCGTCATCTCGCCGCTGTTCGGCATGGTGCTCGGCTTCGTCCTGATGGTGATCGTGTTCTGGCTGTTCAGATGGACGAGCCCGGCATGGGTGAATCGGATCTTCAAGCGCGGCCAACTCCTCAGCGCGGCGCTCTTTTCCCTGGCGCACGGCGGCAACGACGCCCAGAAGACCATGGGCATCGTGGTAGGCCTCCTGGTGTCGGTAGCTCCGACACTGTCGCAGGAGACGGGCTGGTTGAGCTTCTTCTACATTCCCAACGCGGATCACATTCCGGTATGGGTGATCCTGACCGCGCATACCGCGATCGCTCTCGGTACCCTTACCGGCGGCTGGCGGATCGTCCATACGATGGGGTCGCGAATCACGCGGCTCAGACCCGTGGGCGGATTCTGCGCGGAGGGTGGCGGCGCGATCGCGATCATCGTGGCTACGTTCGGAGGAATCCCCGTGAGCACGACGCACACGATCACCGGGTCCATCATCGGAGTTGGCGCGACGAATCGTATTTCGGCTGTACGCTGGGGAATCGCCGGACGAATCGTCTGGGCCTGGGTCCTGACCATTCCGGCGGCGGGCGCGATAGCTGCGCTCAGCTATTACATCCTGCGGGCAACGGTGGGGCCGTGAAGCTCTCCATGAAATTGGCGGCATATCTGCTCCTGGTCGCCGGGGCCGCATGCGTTCCCCCCGGCGTCAGTCCCACGACGCCACCGGCGGGGCAGTTTCTCCGCATCATCGGCACCAACGACTTCCACGGCGCGCTCGAGCCGCGGGCCGACAGCGCGGGCGTACAGCTGGGCGGGGCCGCGCACGTGGCCGCCGCGATCCGGGCGGCAGCCGCCGAGTGCGCGCCGCGGTGCGAGGTGCTGCTGCTCGACGGCGGCGACATGTTCCAGGGAACCGCCGCCTCGAACACCGCCTACGGCAAGCCGGTAGTCGAGCTGTTCAACGAGCTGGGATACGCCGCGGCCGCGTTGGGCAATCACGAGTTCGACTGGGGCATAGACACGCTGCGCGCCCGAATGCGCGACGCGCGCTTCAACATCCTCGGCGCGAACGTGCGCTACGCCGACGGCCGCGACGTGGAATGGATCCCGAACGACACGATCGTGGCGCGCGGCCGCGCGCGCATCGGGATCATCGGGCTGTCCACGCAGCAGACGCCGACGACGACGCGCCCGCAGAACGTCGCGCACCTGCGCTTCGTGGATCCCGCGCCGGTGGTGGACGCGCACGCGCGATCGCTGCGCGCCCGCGGTGCCACGCACGTCGTGGTCGTCGGACACGTGGGCGGGCATTGCGGGGCGACTTGCACCGGCGAGGTCTTCGACCTCGCGGCCGCGATCACCGAGCCCGTAGACGCGATCGTCAGCGGCCACTCGCACACGCTGCTCGACACCACGGTGAACGGCATCCCGATCGTACAGGCCCGTTCGAGCGGGCGGTCCATAGATGTCCTCGACCTGCCGCTCGACGGACGCGCGCCGGCACGCGGCGAGGTCCGCCCTGTGCTCACGGCGCGGATCCCGCCCGATCCGGCGGCGGCGGCGATCGTCGCGCGGTGGACTGCGAGAGTCGCGGGCGAATTCTCGCGGCCGGTGGCGACGCTCTCCGAGCGGTTGTCCCGCGCGGGCGCGCAGCATTCTCTCGGGAACCTCATCGCCGACGCGCAGCGGGCGGCGGCGGGGACGGACGTGGCCGTGATGAACAGCGGCGGCATCCGCGCGGATCTCGATTCGGGCGTGGTCACTTACGGCGAGCTGTTCGAGGTCCAGCCGTTCGACAATACCCTGGTCCGGGTGACGATGCGGGGCTCGGATCTCCGGAGTTATCTCGCCCAGATCGTCGCGCGCGGGCGGCCGAACGCGCACGTGAGCGGCGCGTCGATCGTGTACTCAAGGGACAGCGCCGGCGCGGGCCGGATCGATACGGTGCGCGTGGCGGGAAGGCCGATCGACGATTCGGCGGGCTATACAGTGGCGATCAACGATTTCATGGCGGCGGGTGGCGACGGCCTCGGACCGCCGGCGGCGGCGTCCGTCGAAGCCCTTCCGATCATCGACCGCAACGCGCTCCGCGACTACGTCGCGCGGCTGCCGCAGCCCGTGGAAGCTCCGCGCACGCTTCGCATATGGCTCGCGGGGCAGGCCGCGCCGTGACCGCGGATTCGCCGGGGGAAGCGCCGACCGTGCGCATCTACATAGACGCGCAGCCGGTCGACGCGGAGCGCGGCGCGACCCCGCTGTCGGCTCTCGAGCGGCACGACCGCGTGGCGGCCGCCCTCGTGCGCGAAGGCTCGCGGGTCATCGTGGACAACCGCGGACTGCCGGCCCCGCTCGACGAGCCCGTCACCCACGGCTCGATCTTCCGCGTCGTGAGCTCCAGGCAAGCTTCGTGAGCGGCGCCAACCTGCGCGAGACGCTCCGCCGCCTCCCGAAGGCGGAGCTGCACTGCCACCTGGACGGCTCCGTGCGGCCTGCCACCCTGGCGGAGCTCGCCGGCGAATGCGGCGTACATCTCCCGTGTCCGTCCACGCCGGAGGAGGTCGCGCGGATGATGCACGTGACCGACGCCGCCACGCTCGAGGAGTATCTCACCCGCTTCCAGTACACCATCGGAGTGATGCAGACCGGGGCGGCGCTGGAGCGGATCGCGTACGAGCTAGTGGCCGACGCGCACGCCGACGGCGTGCGCTACATCGAGGTTCGCAACGCGCCGCTGCTGAACACGCGCGGCGGGCTGTCCCCGGGCGAGGTGGTGGACGCCACCGTCCGCGGTCTGGAGCGCGGCGAGCGCGAGTTCGGCGTGGTCGCTCGCTTCATCGTCTGCGCCCTGCGGGACCTGCCGCCGGAAAGCTCGCTGGAGCAGGCGCGGCTCGCCGTGGCGCACAAGTCCAGGGGCGTTGTGGGCTTCGATCTCGCGGGCGCGGAGGCGGGCAACCCCGCGTCGCGGCACGCGGAAGCGTTCAGGTACGCGCGCGAGCACGATCTCGCGGTCACCGTGCACGCGGGAGAAGGCTACGGCGTCGATTCGATCCGCCAGGCGGTGCACGATTGCGGCGCCAACCGCATCGGCCACGCGACGCGGCTGTTCGAGGATCCCTCGCTGGCGCAGTACGTGAACGACCGCCGCATCGCCCTGGAGATGTGCCCAACGAGCAACGTCCAGACCCGCGCGGTCCCGTCGTATGCGAAGCATCCGTTCAGGGAGTACTTTGCGAAAGGAATGAACGTCACGTTGAACACGGACAACAGGCTGATGAGCGGCACGACTCTCACCGACGAATACCTGCACGCCGCGAACGAGATGGGATTCACCGTTTCCGACCTTTCGCTGGTGGCGCTGAACGGGTTTGCGAGCGCGTTCCTTCCGTGGGAGGAGCGGCTCTTGCTGATCGAGAGCGTGCGCGACGGAATCGACGCGATAGAGGAGACAGTCTCATGAGCGAGCAATACGGCGCGGCGGCCGCGAAGACCGTAGCAGCGGCGATGCGGGACAGGCTCGGCGTCGAGGCGCCGGCCATGGCCATGATCCTCGGCAGCGGCCTCGGAAAAGTCGCCGCCAGCCTGGAATCACCGCGCAAGGTCGCGTACCGCGACGTGCCCGGCTTCCCGCAGGTATCCGTCGTGGGCCACGTCGGGGAAGCGACCGCGGGAAAGCTGGAAGGGAAGGAAGTGCTGGTGTTCTCCGGCCGGCCGCACATGTACGAGGGAAACCCGGCCGCGATGGTCGCGTTTCCGGTGCGCGTGCTGCACGCGCTGGGTGCCAAGGTGCTGTTCCTCTCGAACGCCGCCGGCGGGATCCGCCGGTCGTACCGGGCCGGCGATCTGATGATCATCGAGGATCACATCAACCTGATGAATCAGAACCCGCTCGTGGGGCCGCTACAGGAGGGCGACGACCGCTTTCCGGACATGACGGAGGCGTACGACGCGCTGCTGCGGAAGCTGATGCGCGAAGCGGCGCCGGAGCTGAACGTGACGGTTCACGAAGGGGTGTACGCCGGGCTCACCGGTCCGAGCTACGAAACGCGGGCCGAGATCAGGATGCTCGAGCGGCTCGGCGCCGATGCCGTCGGGATGTCGACGGTCCCGGAAGTGATCGTGGCGCAGGCGCTCGACATGCGCGTCGCGGCGGTGAGCTGCATCGCGAACGTCGCGTCGGGGCTGTCGTCGATGCCGGTGAGCCATTCCGAGGTGCTGGACACGACGGGACGGGTGTCGGACCAGTTCGTCAAGTTGATTCGGACATTGGTCCGGGCGCTCTAAGAGCGGGGAGCGTTGTGCGTTAACCGTTCAACTGTCTTGCGTTAGGACGTAGACTGCGGTGGGAACCGCGAGGGTGATCCCCCCGCAGTTAACGTCCCAACGCACAACGCTGTAACGGGAAACGCACAACGCTCGCCGCCGTTTCTACCTGACGAAGTGATTCAGCGGCCCGTGCCCTGATCCCAACCCCGGCGCCGCTTCTATGGCCCGGTGCACGAATTCGACGGCGCGCGCACAGGCAGCACGGAGATCATTCCCCTTCGCAAGCTCCGCGGCGATAGCCGCGGACAGGGTACACCCGGTGCCATGCGTGCTCGTCGTCGCCAGCCGGCGATTCCGGAACGCCACGGCGGCCCCGTCCGCATACAGCACGTCTACCGTCTCGGCACCCGTGTCGACGTGTCCGCCCTTTACCAGCGCGGCGCCGGCGCCCAGCTCGCGGACGAGCGCCTCGGCCGCTTTCGCGAGATCCGCTTCCGTCTCGACCGCCAGTCCGGCGAGCAGCGCGGCTTCGTGGGCGTTGGGGGTGACCACCGCGCAGAGCGGGAGCAGGTGCTCGCGGATCGCGGCCACCGCGTCGTGCTCGATCAGGACGTCGCCCGACGTCGCGACCATCACCGGATCGAGGACGTAGCCCGACAGCTCGTGCTCGCGCGCGCCGGCGGCCACCGCGCGAACGATGCCGGCGTCGGCGAGCATCCCGGTCTTGAAGGCGCGCGGCCTGAGGTCGGTCGCGACGGCGTCGAGCTGCGCGCGGACCATTTCCGCCGACACCGCTTCCCAGCGGGAGACGCCGAGGGTGTTCTGCGCGGTGATCGCCGTGATGACCGAAGTTCCGTAAACGCCGAGCTGGTGGAACGTCTTGAGATCGGCCTGGATTCCCGCTCCGCCGCCGGAGTCGGACCCGGCGACCGTCAGTGCTATGTACATGGCTGTTGGCTGTTGGCTATTGGCTGTTGGCGACCGCTCCCAATCGCCAGCATTTCCGTAGTGCCCAATAGCTAACAGCCAACAGCCAACAGCGCCCTGTCTATCTCCGCGGAGCCGGCGACGGCGGCAACGCGTTCAGCCGCCGCTTGAACGTCTGGTAGTTCCGCGAGTCGCGCGACAGGCGCGAGAGCTGCGCCGCGGGAATCTGCGCTATCCGCGCCTGGATTCTCGCGAGCCGGTCTTCCTCGAGCGGGTGCGTGGCGAACCAGCCTGCCACCGCGGACGGGCGGGTGCGACGCTCCTCGAGCAGCTTCTGGAACATCGTGGCGATTCCCTGCGGGCTGATTCCCGCGCGCACGACGTTGTCGAAACCCACGTCATCCGCTTCCAGCTCGGCCTCGCGGCTGAATTTCGCGAACACCGCCGTGCCGGCGACGTTGATCAGCGTGCCTGCCGCCTGGCTGCCGCAGGCGCCCGTGAGCACGCAGGCCAGTCCGACGCCGAGCTCGGCGCGCTGCGCTTTCTCCATCTGCTCGACGGAATGCCGCTCCACCACGTGCCCGATCTCGTGACCGAGCACTCCGGCGAGCTCGTCCATGCGTTCGGTGCGCGCGATCAGCCCGCGATTGACGTAGACGTATCCGCCGGGGACCGCGAAGGCGTTCACTTCCGGGCTGTCGACGATGAAGAACGTCCAGTTATGGTCGGGCGCGCTCGTCAGCCGCGCGATCGAATCGCCGAGCAGGTTGATGTACCGGTTAACTTCGGCGTCCTGGACTATGGGCAGCTGCTGATTGATCTGGATCGCGTAATCCCGTCCCATCTCGGCTTCCTGCTGCCGGGAGATGGAACAGCCGACGACCGAGAAAGCGAGCACAAGTGCCGTGAACGTACGTCTCATCGTTACTCCTTCGTAGATTTTCTGCCCTATCAAAGGCAAATCCTATTCCCAATGGCTCCGGTTCCGACGGCCGCCATCGCGCCGGTAGCGGCCCGGCGATGAGCCTCCTCACCCTGGCGCGCGATCTCAAGCGCCGAAAAGGGCGCGAGCGGCGGTCGCTCTTCCTCGCCGAAGGCGTCCGCGCCGTCGAGGAGCTGATCCGGTCGGAGCTTTCGGTGCGAGGTGTTCTTGTTACCCCGCAGTTCCTGGAAAGCGCCCGCGGTTCCGCCCTGGCGGCGCTGATCGCGGATCGCCGCATTACCCTGGAGCGGGTCGACGAGCGTGACCTGGCCTCCGCCGCCGACACCGATACACCGCAAGGCATTCTGGCTGTCGCTGAAACACCTGAATATCGACTGTCCTCGATCCCGGTCACCGGCATCGCGCGAATCGTGGTTCTGGACGGGATTCAGGATCCGGGGAACGCGGGCACGATCGTGCGCACGGCGGCCGCGCTCGGGGCGAGCGGCATAGTCGCCCTCCCGGGAACCGTGGACCTGTGGAATCCGAAGGTCGTCCGAGGCGCGATGGGCGCGCACTTCCGGTATCCGCTCGTGCATGCGGCATCGGAGGAGCTATTCGATTTTCTGGGCGCCGCGTCGATCCCGCTCTGGGGTGCGGCCGCGGACGGCGAGAGCATCGGCAGTCGGCGGGCACCGGCCGCGGTGGCGGTCGCGCTGGGCAACGAAGGGGCGGGGCTGACGCCCGCGGTGCGGGAGCGGTGCGACCTGCTGGTGTCGATTCCGCTAGAGCCGGCGGTGGAATCGCTGAACGTGGCGGTGGCCGCGGGGATAATTCTGCACGAGCTTAGGGGATGACCGAGACACTGATCCGCGTATTCGCCTTCGCGTTCGGCGCCGTCTGGGGGTCCTTCCTCAACGTGTGTATCTCGCGCTGGCCGGCGGGGCAGTCGGTGGTGACGCCGCGGTCGCGCTGCCCCAACTGCGAGCGGCCCATCAAGTGGTACGAGAACATTCCGGTCCTGAGCTGGCTCGCGCTGCGGGCTCGCTGCCGAGGGTGCGGGCAGCCGATCTCGATCATGTACCCGCTGGTCGAGCTGGCGGTGGCCTTCGCCTGGCTCGCCTCCGTCGCGCACTTCGGGCCGACGCTCACCGCGCTTCGTGTCGCCGTATTCGTCACGCTGCTGATCGGCATCGCGATGACGGACGCGCTGCACTACACGATCCCCGACGGCTTCACGGTGTTCGGGCTGCTGTGGATGATGACCTTCTCCGTGGTGGGAGTGATGGCGGGGGAGGCGGGACCGTTCGCGCTGCCGTACGAGGCCCTCATCGGCGCGTGCGCGGGCGCCGGCGCCATCTCGATCGCTGGCTGGCTGGGCGAGGTCGCGCTGCGCAAGGAAGCGATGGGCTTCGGCGACGTCACCTTGATGGCCGTGATCGGAGCGGCCGTGGGCCCGCGCCTGGCGCTGCTCACGATCTTCCTCGCGGCCGCGCTCGGCACCGTGGCGTACGTGCTGATCATCTATCCCATCCGCCTCATCCGCCTGAACCGCGACCGCCGCGGCAGCCTGGGTCCGCCCGCGGACGACGACGGGATCGTTCCGGTGATCCCTTTCGGTGTGTTCCTTGCTCCGGCAGCCGTCATTGCGCTGCTCTGGGGCCAGGCGATGATCGCGTGGTATCTCGACAGCCTGGTCAACTACGGCTAGCAGCTAGCAGCTAGCTGCAACGACAACAACACAGAGATCATGATTTTTCGCGATCGACGTATGCAGCTCGTTCTCGCTCTTGTGGCAGTCGTCGCAACGGGCTGCCGCGAGCGGAAGCAGGAGTACGAGGGACCGTATGGCCGGCAGGTCGCGGAAGCGATTCCGCTGATCGAGCGGGGCACGGGGCTCAAGTTCAAGCGTCCGCCCAAAGTCGAGGCGCGCTCCAAGGCGCAGGTGCGCGAGTTCGTGCTCGCGCAGATCACCAGGCCCGTGGCGCAGCGCGAGATGGCGGGGCAGGAGGCCGCGTACAAGCGGTTCGGCATGATCCCCGACACGCTGAATCTGCGCGAGTACCTCGTGAGCCTGCTCGAGGAGCAGATCGTGGGCTACTACGATCCGGCGACCGACGTGCTATACGTGGTCGAAGGGTCGCCCGACGACATCGTCGGACTCACGATCACGCACGAGCTGGTGCACGCGCTGCAGGACCAGTACGTGGATCTTGAAGCGCTGCAGAATCTCGAGGGCGAGAACGACCGCCAGGCTGCGGCGCAGGCGGTGTTCGAGGGACAGGCGGTGTACGAGCAGGTCGCGGCGATGCTCGGCGGCGGGAACGTCGCGGTCAATCTGCCGGGCGGCTGGGACCGCGTGCGTGACATGATCCGCGAGAACCAGGCGTCGATGCCGGTCTTCGGCCGGGCGCCGCTCGTGATACAGGAGACGCTCATCTTTCCGTACTTGAGCGGCGCGGAGTTCATCCGTGGATTCAAGACGCGCAATCCCGGCGGCACGCCCTACTCCGACATGCCCGTCTCGACCGAGCAGATCCTGCACCCGGCGGCGTACTTCGGAACGCGCGATCATCCGACCCGCATAACGCTGGGTCCGGTGCGGGGAACCAAGCGCTACGAGAACACGCTCGGCGAATTCGAGACGCGGCTGTTTCTATATCAGCACACCGAGGATCAGAACGACGCCATCCGCGGCGCGACCGGCTGGGACGGCGACCGCTACGCGCTCGTCGACACGCCGGCCGGGGAGGTGCTTGTATGGATCACCGTGTGGGATTCCGCGGTCGAGGCGGGCGAGTTCCGCGAGGTGATGCAGTCGGCGCTAGAAAGGAAGACGCTCGTCGGCGGGACGGCGGAGTCGGAGAGCGTACGGGTGTACACGAACCTCGGCCGGACCTCGCGGCTGATCACGGCTGAAGTTGGAGGGCGGCCGCTGGTGATCTACACCGACGCCCCTGCTTCCGTCACTGGTGATATCATCGACGTGACCGGCATCGGGCTCCAAGAGGACTGACGGGGGATCCAAGTTTGGAGTGTGACGGTTTGGAGTGTGACAGTTTGCAGTGACTCCATACTGATTGCTCCCGACTGCCACACTCCAAACTTGGATCCCCCGGCAAAATCCCGGGAGGCAGCCGCTTTAAAGCCCCATCGCGCGCGATATCCCGTACGTCATCGCTCCCACGACGGCGCCGAACACGTAGCCGAGCACGATGATCATCCTCAGCTCGTTCTGGATGACCGAGCGGAGCAGCTCCTCCACCCGCTCGATGCTGAACGCCATGACCTTCCGCTCGACCATCTGCTGAATGTCGAGCCGCTGCACGAGGCCCGGAAGCTGGTCGTGAATCCAGGTCCAGATCAGCGGCGCCATGGCCGACGCGATCCGGTCCGGCGCCTCCGGGTCGCTCGCGTCGGTGACGTTGCTCAGGATCTCGCTGATGGGCTTCTGCAGGTACTCGAGCACCGCGTCGTGGATCGTCTTCGAGATCTCCTCGCGGATCACGGGGTCGTCGAGCAGGACGACCAGCTGCTCGACACCCTCCGTCTCGATCGCGTCGAGCACGCGGTCCATCTTGTTCTCGCTGACCATCAGCTTGGCGAGCACCCGCTCGTGGAACTTGAGGTCGTTGACGAACTTGTCGAAGAGCGCGTGCAGCGCGGCGCGCATCTTCTCGCGCGTGGCGGGCTGTCCGAGGAACCCGCCGAGCTTCTCCATGGCGACCGGGAGATAGTCGGTCATCGCCGAGCCGAGCGCAGTGACGACCGCGGGCGGCACCTTGTCGATGAGCGGCTGCTCCGAGGTGATCACCGCGCGGACCAGCTCCGTGAGCTTGACGTCGAAGGCGGCGCGCAGCTCCGGGCGGTTCAGCTCCGACTGGAGGTCCGCCGGAGTGAGCAGGCGCTCGCCGACCATGCGGCCGATACTCCGGGCGAGCCGCGCCTGGTTCTTCGGGATCGCTCCCTGAAAGCCGAAGCGCCGCTGTTTGGGATTGAACAGCATCCACACTGCGACGGTGTTGGTGACACCGCCGGAGAGGGTTCCGACCACTACGTAGTTGAGCAGCGATGCGAGGGCGGGATCCATTGCGCGGTAAGGTATGCTCCGAGAGGACTGACAGGGAATCCAAGTTTGGAGTGTGGCAGTCAGGAGTTGGCAGTACGGAGTCACTCCGAACTCCCATCTCCATACTGCCACACTCCAAACTTGGATTCCCCGTCAGAATCCCAGGAGCCACCAGCTCCCGTGTTTAGCTAGCCGCGCGTCTCCGTGGCTTCCGGAGACAGCTCCGGCGGCGGATCGGCGGCGTGCGCGGCCGGGGTATCCGCGGGCGCCGCGTCGGCGAGCGCCGGCTCCGGCGCGGAGAGCAAGGCGATGTGCAGCACCTCGTCCATCGTCGACGCGAAGGTGAACACCATCGCCTTCTTCACCTCGTCGGGGATATCGCGCAGGTCCTTCTCGTTCGTCTTGGGCAGCATCACCTCTCGCAGTCCCGCGCGATACGCCGCGAGCACCTTCTCCTTCACCCCGCCGATCTCCATGACGCGGCCGCGCAGCGTCACCTCGCCGGTCATCGCCAGGTCGCGCCGTACCGGCCGGCCGCTGAGCACGCTCGCTATCGCCAGCGTCACCGCCGCGCCCGCGCTCGGCCCGTCCTTGGGTATCGCGCCGGCCGGGAAGTGGATGTGCAGATCCGACTCGCGGAACTGCTGCGGCTCGATCCGGAGCTGCGCCGCGCGCGAGCGAACGTACGAGTACGCGGCCTCGACGGACTCGCGCATCACGTCGCCGAGCTGCCCCGTCACCGTGAGCTTGCCGCTGCCCGGCATGCGCAGCGCCTCGATGATCATGAGGTCGCCGCCGGTCGCCGTCCACGCGAGACCGGTGACGACGCCCACCTCGGGCTCCATCTCCGCCGCCTCGACCGCGAAGCGCGGAATTCCGAGAATGTCGGAGATCCGCTCGATGTCGATGATCCACGCGCCTTCCTCGCCGTCGGCCTTGGCCCGCGCCCGCTTGCGCATGATCGCCGCGACGTTCCGCTCGAAGTTGCGCAGACCGGCCTCGCGCGAGTACCGGCTCGCGATGTAACCGAGCACCTCGTCGGTGAACTGGATGTCCTTGTCCGTGATGCCGTGGTCCTCGAGCAGCCGCGGCAGCATGTACCGCCACGCGATCTCGACCTTCTCCTCGATCGTGTAGCCCGAGATCCGGATGATCTCCATCCGGTCGCGCAGCGGCACCGGGATGTCGAACACGTTGTTCGCCGTGCAGACGAACAGCACGCGCGACAGGTCGAACGGCAGGTTGAGGTAGTGGTCGACGAAGTCCTTGTTCTGCGAGGGGTCGAGCACTTCCAGCATCGCGGCGGTCGGATCGCCCGACGGGCCGCCGCTGGTCATCTTGTCGATCTCGTCGATCATGAGCACGGGATCGTTCACCTCCACGCGCCGCAGCGCCTGGATGATCAGCCCCGGCAGCGAGCCGACGTACGTGCGCCTGTGCCCGCGGATCTCCGCTTCGTCGCGCACGCCGCCCACCGAGATCCGGTAAAATTGCCGGCCGATCGCGTCGGCGATCGCCGAGCCGAGCGAGGTCTTGCCTGTGCCGGGCGGGCCGGCGAAGCAGAGTATCGGGCCGCGCGGGTCCCCTTTGCGGAGCTTGCGCACGGCGAGGTACTCGACGATTCGCTCCTTCGCTTCGTTGAGACCGTAATGCCGCGAGTCCAGCGCTTCCTCGACCTTCTTCAGCTCGATCTCGTCGTCGCTCGAGCGCTTGTGCCACGGCAGCGACAGCACCCAGTCGAGGTACGTCCGCACGACCTGGTACTCGCTCGACGCCGGCGAGAGCTGCCGCAGCCGCTCCGTCTCGCGCTTCGCTTCCTGCGCGGCGCGCTCCGGGAGATTGGCCTCGTCGATCTTCTTGAGGATGTTGACGGCCTCCTTCTCTCCCGGATCCGTCTCGCCCAGCTCGGCCTGAATCGCGCGGAGCTGCTGGCGCAGGTAGAAGTCGCGCTGGTGCTGCTCGATCTTGATCTCGGTCTGCTTCTTCACGTCGTCCACGACGCGCGCGCGCGCGACCTCGCGCTCCAGCCGCGTGAGGAGGAAGCGCAGCCGCTGGCCGATGTCGAGCCGCTGCAGCACCTCGTCCTTGTCGGCGATACGGAAGTTCATGTTGGTCGCGGCCAGGTCGGCGAAGCGGCCAGGATCCGACACGTTCATCCGGAGGATGCCGGGCACTTCGTCGGGGATCCGCTCGACCAGCTCCGACAGCGTCTCCGACGCCGAGATGATACGGGTGACCAGCTCGTTGACTTCATCCGGGTCGGGCGCGATCTCGCGCGCGGGCTTCGCGTGCACGACGGCGAACGGCTCGGTCTGCCCGATCTTGTCGATCACGATCCGGCGGAGCCCCTGCAGCGTGATCTGCACCGTGTCGCCCGGAAGGTTGATCCGCTCGTGCACCCGCGCCGCGACGCCCACCTTGCCGACGAACTCGTGCAGGTCGCTGTCGGTGTCCTGGTCCGCCGTTGCAACGACCAGCGCCACGATCAATCCGGAATCGGGATTGGCGCGGAGCATCGCGAGATTGTCCGGCGCGCCCATCTGAACGGCGATGGTCCCGAGCGGATACACGATGGTCGAGCGCAGCGCCATCAGCGGGAGCGTGGCGGGCAGCTCGGAGGAGAGGATTTCTTCTTTGCGGTCGGGTTTGGACATAAAAAAGCTATTGGCTGTTAGCTATTGGCTATTGGCTAACCGCTCCTAAGCAACCGTCGGTCCGCCGTGGCTAATAGCTAATAGCCAATAGCCAATAGCCAATAGCGCTGTTTCGGTCTCAGCCAGCAAGTTACGTTCAATCACCATGTTCGAAACCCTCAGCGAAAAGCTCGAAGCCACCTTCGCCCGCCTGCGCGGCAAGGGCGTGCTCAGCGAGTCGGACATCAAGGAAGGGCTCCGCGAAGTGCGGCGCGTACTGCTGGAAGCGGACGTCAACTTCCAGCTCACGCGGGAGTTCCTGGAGCGCGTCGAGAAAAAGGCGGTAGGCGTCAGCTCGCTCCGCACCGTCTCCCCGGCGCAGCAGCTCGTCAAGATCGTGCACGAGGAGCTCGCCGCCATGCTCGGCGAGCGGCGCGAAGGCCTCAAGCTCAGCTCCGTCCCGCCGACGATCGTGCTGCTCGTCGGCCTGCAGGGCTCCGGTAAGACCACCACCGCGGCGAAGCTCGCGCGCAAGCTCAAGTCAGAGGGACGCGCTGTTCGGCTCGTCGCCGCCGACGTGTATCGCCCCGCCGCCATCGACCAGCTGGAGACGCTCGGCAAGCAGCTCGAGATCCCGGTGCATGCGGATCGCTCGACCAACGACGTCGTGCGGATCGTGAAGCAGGGAATCGAAGCGGCGCGGCGAGAGCGCGACCGGGTAGTCATAGTCGACACTGCCGGCCGGCTCCAGATCGACGACGCCATGATGGAGGAGCTCTCCCGGCTCAAGTCCGCCATCTCGCCCGACGAGATCCTGCTCGTCGCCGACGGAATGACCGGACAGGAGGCGGTGAAGATCGCGCAGGGGTTCGACGACCGGCTCGGCGTGACGGGCGTGATCCTCACGAAGATGGACGGCGACGCGCGCGGCGGGGCCGCGCTCTCGATCTACGGCGTCACGAAGAAGCCCATCAAGTACATCGGCGTGGGCGAGAAGTCGGACGCCCTCGAGGAGTTCCACCCGGAGCGGATGGCGGGCCGCATCCTCCAGATGGGCGACGTGGTCTCGCTGGTGGAGAAGGCGCAGGCCGCGTTCGACGAGGACGAGTCGAAGCGGATGGAGAAGAAGATCCGCAAGCAGGGGATGGACCTGAACGACTTCCTCTCCGCCATGCGCCAGATGGAGAAGCTCGGCCCGCTCGAGGGGGTGCTCAAGCTGCTGCCCGGCGTCAACACGGCGGCGCTCAAGCAGGCCAAGGGCCTCGACCCGAAGCGGATGAAGCACGTCGAGGCGATCGTGCTCTCGATGACGGCCGAGGAGCGAAAGGAGCCGGGGATCCTGAACGGCTCGCGCCGCGCCCGGATCGCGAAGGGCTCCGGCCGGCCGATCAACGAGGTCAACCGGCTGCTGACCCAGTTCCGGGAAATGCAGAAAATGATGAAGAAGGCGGCCTCGGGGGGCCGCCAGGGTATGATGCCGTTCGGAATGCGTTAACTTTACAGGTTACCTAGTACCGGGTGCGGCTCGGAGACACCGGGCACGCGATGAGCCCGGAGCTCGACCCATCACCGCCGCAGGGAGTTACGAAAAATGGTTCGCATCAGACTTCGCAGGGTCGGACGCAAGAAAGCGCCCGTGTATCGTCTCGTCGTCGCCGACTCGAAGAGTCCGCGGGACGGCAAGTTCATCGAGATCATCGGACAGTACGCTCCCAGGCAGGCAGAGGGCGGGCTCAAGATCGACGCCGATCGCGCCGGCTACTGGCTCGACAACGGCGCCCAGCCGAGCGACACCGCGCGCTCGCTGCTGCGCCGCGCCGGCATCCTCAAGGCCCGGCACGAGGCGCGGCTTGGCCGCACGCTCAGCGCCAATGCAGTGCCGATCTCCGACGCGGGCGACGAGGGGAGCGCGGGCGAAGCCGCCGGCGCGTGACGTGATTGCGCCTCGCGATCATCGGGCGGATTCGTAAGGCCCAGGGGATCAAGGGCGAGCTGCTCGTCGAACCGATCACAGACACGCCGGACGCGCTCTTCGCGTCCGGCCGTCGTGTTTTTGTGGGCGACTCGTTCGGAAACGCTCCGGAAAATCCCGAGGCGCTCACGATCACCGAAGCGAACCCCTTCAAGGAGACGCTCAGGATCGTGAAGTTCGCCGAGGTCGCAGACCGGAACGCGGCGGAGCTGTGGAGCCATCGCTACCTGTTCGCGCCGGAGAGCGAGCTCGCCCCGCCTGCCGACGACGAGGTATTCGTCGAGGAGCTGTTCGGTCTCGTCGCCGAGACGCCGGAAGGCGAGCGGCTCGGCCGCGTGGCCGACGTCGTGAAAGTCCCCCAGGGATTGCTGCTGGAGATCGCGCGCGATTCCGGCACACCCGTATTGCTGCCGTACCGCCCGGAAATGGTGCGCGAGGTGCGGGTGCACGAGGGGAAGGTGATCGTCACGCCGGTCGAGGGGCTGTTCGACTGATGCTGCGCGTGAACGTCGTGACCATTTTCCCGGAGTTCTTTACCGATCCGCTGGCGCTCAGCATCCCCGCGCGCGCGCAACAAGCCGGCGCCGTCGAGTACCGCGTCGTGGATCTGCGCGACTTCACCCATGACAAGCACCGGACCGTGGACGACGCGCCGTACGGCGGCGGGCCGGGGATGGTGATGAAGCCCGATCCGTTCTTCGAGGCCGTGGAATCGCTCGACGCGGCCGCGCCGATCGTGCTGCTGTCCGCGCGCGGGCGCCGCTTCACCCAGGCCGACGCGCGGCGCTTCAGCGAAGGGAGCGAGCTGACGCTGCTGTGCGGCCACTACAAGGACGTGGATCAGCGCGTCGCCGATTTTCTGGCGACCGAGGAGCTGTCGGTCGGCGACTTTGTGCTGAGCGGGGGCGAGGCCGCCGCGCTCCTGGTGATCGACGCGACGGTGCGGCTGCTGCCCGGCGCGATGTCGGATCCGGACAGCGCGCGTGGGGACTCGTTTCACGACAGCCGGGGGATCAGCGCGCCGAGCTACACGCGGCCGCCGTCGTACCGGGGCCACGACGTGCCGGAGGTGTTGCTATCGGGCGATCATGCGAAGATCGCGAAGTGGAGACAGGAGCAGGAGCGAGACGGCAGGCGCAGGGAGTAACGCCAGATCAAAAACAGGTTTGGGCGACAGGTCCTGGGTTTTGGTTTTGGTTAACGACCGGTTGATGGTTGGACGGTTGTAAGTCGGTCCGCAGTCACCACCCAACCGTCAACCGATCACCCGTCAGTTAACCAATACCAATGCCTGAAACCTGTCTCCCTAACCTGTTGTTAATTGAGCCCCAACCGCCTTCGGGTCCGGTTCGAATCTCTCGATAATCGGTACATCAGCAGCGCCGCCCGCGCGGTCTGCTTCGGCAGCGAAGACAGGTCCACCCATTCGTCCGGCGAGTGCGATCCGCGCCCGAACGGTCCCAGCCCGTCCAGCCCCGGCAGCAGCGGCGCGACGAACGAGATGTCGCCGGCACCGCGCCGGCTCGGATCGTTGCCCGCGACCGGCGCGTAGCCGAGCGCGCGGCTCACTGTGTCGTACACCGCGACCAGCGCGTAATTCGCCGGCGTCGGAGCCATGGCGGGATAGTACGACTCGCCGAACAGGATCTCGGCGGAAGTCCCGCGGAGATTCCGCGACACGATCTCGCGCATCACCGCGCGCGCCGAATCGAGCTGGCCCGACGTGATGAACCGCAGATCTCCGTGCACCACGGCGGTGGGCGGGACGATGTTCGTTTTCCCCGACGCGGTGCCGGTCATCATCGTCGTGTCGTAGCTCACCTTCTCGCCGCTCAGCATCACGCCCGGACTGAACGTCAGATACGGCTGGCCTTCCAGCGCGCTTCGGAAATCGTTGAGGATTCGCGCGGCTTCGTAGATGGCGCCGTATCCGGCCCGCTCCCCGAACATGCCGGAGCTGTGGTACTGCCGCGCCGTCACCGTCAGGACCCAGGCGCTCGACCCGCGGCGCGCGACGACCGCGGTCGAGTCGGAGCCGCCCTCGAAGGACAGCACGAGATCGCTGCGCCGGGCGGCGCGCACCATGTCGTCACGCGATATCGAATGCGGCTCGCCCGCGCTCTCCTCGTCGCCTGTCAGCAGCACGATGACGTGCATGTCGTCCAGCGCGCCGACGCTCGCCAGCGCCTTGAGCGCCTGCACGATGATCACGATGCCGCCCTTCATGTCCGCGGTGCCGGCGCCGCCGGCGGTCGTGTCCGCGCGCACGAACTGCTGGCCCTCGCCCTCGAACACGGTGTCGAGGTGGCCGATCAGCAGGACGCGCAATGGCGCCGCGCGTCCGCGCCTGCGCTTCGCGGGGCGCTCGGCCAGCAGGTGCCCCGCCCGGTTCACCGCCGCCTGTGAGAGCCAGCTCGTGCGGAAGCCGAGCTGCTGCAGCTCGCCGGCGAACAGCATGCCGACCGCTTCGACGCCGGCGTGGTTCATCGTGCCGCTGCCGATGTTGACGGAGCGCTCGAGCAGAGCGATCCCCGCTTCGGTGTTGGCGGTGACGTGGTCGCGGATGCGCTGCTCCGCGCGCGCCAGGGTTTGCGCCGGGGCTGCGACGGGCGCGGCGAACATGAGGGCCGCCAATGCGCCGGAGATGGAGTATCGGATAGAATTGGGCATGGAGAAAGCTACGCCCGCTTCCGTGCGGTTGGACAAGTGGCTCTGGGCGGCGAGGTTCTACAAGACGCGCTCCCTGGCCGCCCAGGCCATCGATTCGGGGAAGGTCAAGGTGAACGCCGAGCGGGTGAAGAAGTCCCGGACAATTGCCGTGGGCGAGGAGCTGTCTATCCGGAGCGGGCCGTACGAGCGGGTGGTCACGGTGCGCGCGCTGTCCGAGGTGCGCGGTGCCGCGCCGGTCGCGGCGACGCTGTACGAGGAGACCGCCGCGAGCCGCGAAGCGCGCGAGCGGATCGCGGCCATGAACAAGGCGATGGGCGACGCGCTGATAAAAGGAAGGCCGACCAAGCAGCAGCGGCGCCAGATCGACCGCTTTCGCGGGCGCTGATTGACACAGGCGTTTCTCTTGCAGTGAACTCGACGAGCCGCATAACCCGGGAGTGACGATGTTGAATGGACGATTCTTCGTTTTCGCGACAGCCCTGTCGTTTGCGACGGCCTCCGCCGCGGCCCAGGGTCAGCAGCGGCAGGTCCAGCTCCCGGAGGGCGAGGGCAGGCAGGTCGTCCAGGTGTTGTGCACTCAATGCCACTCGCTGAACAGCGTGGCCAACTCGGGCGGATATACGCGCGAGGGGTGGAAGGAGCTGATCCGCTCGATGATTTCCATGCGCGCGGAACGGGAAGACACCGTGGCTACGTACCTCGCGGCGCACTTTCCGGTGAAGGCGCGCCCGGAAGCGGTGCTCGTGCCGGGAGACGCGACCGTCGTGATCAGGGAATGGATGCTCCCGACGCTCGGCCAGCGGCCGCATGATCCCGCGCCCGGGCCCGACGGCTCCATCTGGTGGACGGGGCAATGGAACAACGTCCTCGGCCGGCTCGATCCCGCGACGGGTGCGATGCGGGAGTACACACTGAAGACGCCCGACTCCGGTCCGCACGGTCTCATCGCCGACCAGGCCGGCAACATCTGGTATACCGGACAAGGCAAGCGGCACGTCGGCAAGCTCGACCCGCTGACGGGTGAGGTGACGGAGTATCAGATGCCCGACACCGCCGCGCGCGGACCCCACACGCCGATCTTCGACCAGAAGGGCAACCTCTGGTTCACGCTGCAATCGGGAATGGTCGGGAGGATCGTGCCCTCGACGGGCGAGGTGAAGGTCGTGCGAACGCCGACCGCGAGGACGTATCCGTACGGAATCACCGTGAACTCACAGGGGATCCCCTGGTACGTCGATTTCCGCGGGAACCGGATAGGGAGCATCGATCCGGCGACGATGGCGATCCGCGAATACACGCTGCCCGACACGGGCGCG
The DNA here is from genome assembly GCA_040882285.1 of Gemmatimonadaceae bacterium. Taxonomy (NCBI): domain Bacteria; kingdom Pseudomonadati; phylum Gemmatimonadota; class Gemmatimonadia; order Gemmatimonadales; family Gemmatimonadaceae; species Gemmatimonadaceae bacterium. The sequence goes on along the minus strand of JBBEBQ010000005.1, from coordinate 362,251 downwards.
CGCCCGCGCCGGATCGCGATCACGTCGGACGACGTGGTCTGGTACACGGACCACGCGCGCGGCTACCTCGGCAGGTTCGATCCGAAGACCGGCGACGTGCGCGAATGGCCGTCGCCGGGCGGACGGCAGTCCCGCCCGTACGGCATCGCGGCCACGGGCAACGTTGTCTGGTACAGCGAATCGGGGGTGCGGCCCAACACGCTCGTGCGATTCGATCCCGCGACCGAGAAATTCCAGACTTGGACGATCCCGTCGGGCGGCGGAATCGTGCGCCACATCATGGCCACGCCGGACGGCAACCTCGTCCTGGCGTTGAGCGGCGTGAACCGCGTCGCGCTGGTAGAAGTCGGTAAAGACTGACCGCCGTTCCGGCCGGTAAGCGCTTGCGACAATGCCTGCGGGAGCCGAGGGGCAGGGTTCGCTTTTCAGGAGCGTCTTAGGCCGAAGGCCGTAGCTCCAGAAAAGCGGACCGCTGCCCCTCGGCGACCATGGGGGGCAACTGGCCTTAGCGCGCCTGCGTGATTAATTTGATGGGTCTATCCCAGACATTCCTCACCGGGCGCTCTAGCCAGCGTCGGAGCTCCGTTTATGCACGCATTCAGCGAAACCCAAAAAGAGTGGCTGCGGGACGACATCCCACCTTTCCGCGCCGGTGACACCATCCGCGTCAACGTCCGCGTCAAGGAAGGCGACAAGGAGCGGCTCCAGGCGTTCGAGGGTGTGTGCATCGCCCGCCGCGGCGCCGGCGTCAGCCAGACCTTCACGGTCCGCAAGATCTCCAGCGGCATCGGCGTCGAGCGAATCTTCCCCGTGCACTCCCCGATGATCGGGAGCCTGCAGGTCGTTCGTCGCGGCCGCGTGCGCAGAGCCAAGCTCTATTACCTCCGCCAGCTCACCGGCAAGGCGACGCGCATCAAGGAGCGGAAAGTGAAGGTCACGGTCCCGGTCACCGGCGAGTAAAGTGCTTCGCCCCGAGCCCGGTAACGGGTCGCGGGGTTAGGTGTGACCGGCGCGCGCCGGCCGCACCCGCGAAAACGCTGGAGCACCATCGAGCGCGACCTCCGCGCTTCGATGGGACCGATGCTCGCCGGAGTGGACGAAGTCGGACGTGGTCCGCTTGCCGGCCCGGTCGTCGCCTGCGCCGTGATCATGCCTCCCAACGAGCGCGCCATCCCCGGCGTGGACGATTCCAAGAAGCTGCTCCCGGCCACGCGCCTCAAGCTTGCGCTCAAGATTCGCGAGCGCGCGGTGTGCGTCGCCCTCGGCGCCGCGTCGGTCCGCGAGATAGACCGCATCAACATCTACCAGGCGAGCGTGCTCGCCATGCGCCGCGCGCTCGCCAGACTGCCGCTCACGCCCGATCACGTCGTGGTCGACGGCAATCGCATACGCACCCTGCCGGTACCGCATACTGCGGTGGTCCATGGCGATTCGCGGTGCTTCAGCATTGCCTGCGCGTCCATTCTCGCGAAGGTGACCCGAGACCGTTTGATGGCCGCGCTCGGGCGCAGACACCCCGGCTACTGCTGGGACACCAACGCGGGATACACCACGCGCGATCACGTCGCCGGGCTCGCTTCGCAGGGGATAACCGCGCATCACCGGCGCAGTTTCTGGCGCATCGGCCAGCTCACGTTCGACTTCGATTCCGTGGTAACCGAGAGCGACGAAGGGATTGAACATCTGGCGCAACTGCTGGCTGCACAGACGGAGAGTGACACGCCCCAGCTTCTGGCATAGCAGTCGCAATCAGCCCATTGGCAACGTGCGTCCCGCGTCAGTTACTAGTCACTAATCACTAATCACTAGCCACTAGTCACCAGTCACCAGTCACCAGTCACCAGTCACTAGTCACCAATCACCATGCCCGCTCCTCTCGTCGGCATCATCATGGGCTCCCGGTCCGACTGGGAGACGATGTCGCACGCGGCCGATACGCTCGCGGAGCTCGGCATCCCGCATGAGACCAAAGTGATCTCAGCGCACAGGACACCCGACCTGCTGTTCGAGTACGCCTCGTCGGCGGAGCAGCGCGGGCTCGAGGTGATCATCGCGGGAGCCGGCGGCGCGGCACATTTGCCCGGCATGACCGCCGCCAAGACGATGCTCCCGGTGCTGGGCGTGCCCGTCGAATCGAAGACGCTCAAGGGTTTGGACTCGCTCCTGTCCATCGCGCAGATGCCCGCGGGAGTTCCCGTCGGAACCCTGGCGATCGGCAAGGCCGGCGCGATCAACGCGGCGCTGCTGGCGGCGCAGATAGTCGCGCGCAAGCACGTGAAATTTCAGGCGGCGCTCAGCACGCGCCGCGACGGGATGCGGGACGCGGTGCTGGAGCAGCCCGATCCCGCTGCTCCCGCGCGCGCGCGCAAGCCGGCGAGCAAGCGGGGGAAGCGATGAACGTCGGCGTTCTCGGGGCGGGCCAGCTCGGCAGGATGCTCGCGCTGGCCGGCCGCGGCCTCGGGATCCGATTCAGCTTCTTCGATCCGAATCCCGATTCGCCGGCTCGCGACGTCGGAGAGCTGACGGCCGCCGATTATTCCGACCCGGCCGCGCTGGAGCGGTTCACCGAAGGACTCGACGTCGCCACGTACGAGTTCGAGAGCATCCCGGTCGCCGCCGTCGAGGCCGTCGCCAGGCGTGTTCCCGTGTTTCCGTCCGTGCAGGCGCTGAAGGTCTCGCAGGACCGCGTGCTCGAGAAGCGCAGCTTCCAGCACATGAGCATCCGCACCGCGCCGTGCCGCGACGTCGCGAGTCGCGGCGACCTCGACAAGGCCGCGCACGAGATCGGGCTGCCGGCTGTGCTCAAGACCCGCCGCCTCGGGTACGACGGCAAGGGACAGGTCGTGATCCGCGACGAGAACGGGTTGGCGGACGCGTGGGACAGGCTCGGTGGAGTTCCGCTGATTCTCGAGCAGTTCATCGAGTTCGACCGGGAGCTCTCCATCATCGGGGCGAGGTCGCGCTCGGGCGAGATAGTTTTTTATCCGATGGTGGAGAACGAGCACAGGGAAGGAATCCTGAGCCGCTCGGTCGCTCCCGCGGAAGTGAGCGAGACGAAGATCCGAGCTGCGCGGGATTACGTGCGGCGGCTGATGTCGAGCTTCGACTACGTCGGCGTGCTCGCGCTCGAGATGTTCGAGTCGGGCGAGAAGCTGATCGCGAACGAGATAGCGCCGAGGGTGCACAACTCGGGGCATTGGACGATCGAAGGCGCCGAGACCAGCCAGTTCGAGAATCACGTTCGCGCAATCTGCGGCAGAGAGCTCGGCGGCGCCGGCGCTCTCGGACATTCAGTGATGCTGAACATTCTCGGCACCGTTCCCGACGTCGCGCGCATCGAAAGCATTGCCGGCGCGCACGTGCACATGTACGGCAAGGCCCCGGCGCCGCGCCGCAAGCTGGGGCACGTCACTGTAACGGGAGAGGACGCCGCGGAAGCTCGCGACCGCGCGGCGGCGGTGGTGCGGGCAATGGTGCCGGAGGGCGTGCCGGCGTGAGCGACACGGGACCGGGTGCGCGCAGAGCCGAGATCGGGCACGAGCTGAACAACCTGCTCGCCGCGATTCAGGGGAACGCCGACCTGATGCGCGGCGACTTCGGCGGGGTCGAGGCAATCAGGGAGGGGCTGGACGAGATCGACAGGGCGGTGGCGCGCGCGCGCGATCTGGCGCGGAAGCTCCTCGCCGACCCGGCGTCGGGGTCGAAGTCCGACGTCGTGCCGCCGCCGCCGCGGCCGGTCGCCCGCGAGCCGCGCGGACAAACGGTGCTGATCGCGGACGACGAGGAGCCGGTGCGCCGGGTGGCGTCCCGGCTGCTCGTGCGGAACGGCTACGACGTGCGCGAGGCCGCGAATGGGGCAGAGGCATTGCGGATGCTCGCGGCGGCCGACGGCGGCATCGACATTCTCGTCAGCGACATCATCATGCCGGAGATGGGCGGACTCGAGTTGGCCCGCCGGGTGGCGAGCGCTTTCCCCGCGCTGCCGATCCTCCTGATCTCCGGGTACAGCGACAGCCAGGAGCTCGGGCAGTCGATCCCCGCAGGACTGGATCTTCTACAGAAGCCGTTCAGCGGTACCGACCTGACGGCCGCCGTAGCGCGCTGCCTCGAGCGGAGAGCGCCGGGCATTAAGCAGCAAAATTTGAATCCTGAGGGATCAGCTTAGTCGTTGCGACTTCGGATTGAGGACTTTGCGGCCTCAGTCCGTAATCCCAGGTGAACGGCCAAATACTCAATCCCGATAGATCTTGACGGGATTGATTCCTGGGCTCTAAGTTCCAAGTGTGACTCTTGAGAATCGTTCTCAACTAGCGTTCTGAACCAAAAGCCCTCGAAAATCCGATGAAAGCTTCCCGTCACGCCTTCGGCAGCGGTCGCGCATTCCCGCACTGCGTGTCCACCCTTCTCTTCGCCCTGCTGTTCGCCGGAGTCGCTTCCGCCCAGGCCCAGACAGGAATCGTCCGAGGGCGCCTCGTCCTCTCCGGGACTGGAGCTCCGGTCAGCGGTGGGATCGTGTCAGTGGCCGGCACCTCGCGCGCGACGCAGACGAATGACGACGGGTCGTTCCAGCTCACCGGACTGACGCCGGGGAACTACGAGATCGAGGGCAAGCGCATCGGCACCACGGTGGCGCGCGCGGTCGTGACGGTCCGCGAGGGAGCCGTCGCGGACGTCACGTTGCGCGTGGCCGAAGCGCCGGTCGAGATCGTCGGAGTGGAAGTCGTGGGCTCGCGCTCCGACGCGCTGTCGCGCCTCCCCGGCTCCGCGGCGGTAATCCCCGCGCACGAGCTGCAGGCGATGCAGCCGCTGTCCGCGAACGAGGCGCTCCGCACGCTCCCCGGCGTGCACGTGCAGGATGAGGAAGGCGTCGGCCTCCGCGCCAACGTCGGCATCCGCGGACTCGATCCCGACCGCAGCCGTACGCTGCTCGTGCTCGAGGACGGCGTGCCGGTAGCGCTCGCGCCGTACGGCGAGCCCGAGATGTACTACTCGCCCCCCATCGATCGCATGAACCGCGTCGAGCTGGTGAAGGGGAGCGGCTCGATCCTGTTCGGCCCGCAGACGATCGGTGGCGTGCTCAACTACGTGACGGCCGACGCGCCCTCGGTCGCGACTGGCAGCGTCACGCTGCGTGCAGGCGAAGGACACTCCCGTCTCATTCAGGCGAATTACGGCGGCAGCTGGAGCGGCGTCCGCGGCAACATCGGCGCGTTCGACAAGCGCGCCAGTGATCTCGCGGGACTCTGGTTCAATGTGAGCGACGTCACGGCGAAGGTCGGCGCTCGCACCGCGGCGGGCGAGCTCGGAGTGAAGGCGACCTACTACGACGAGCGGTCCAACTCCACCTACGTGGGTCTGACGCAGGCGATGTACGATGCCTCGCCGTACACGCATCCCGCGCCGAACGATCTGCTGCACATCCGGCGGTATGCCGTGACGGCGTCGCACGAGACCGGCTTCCTCGGGAACAGCAGCGTGCGTACGAGCGCGTACGCCTATCAGACCACGCGTAACTGGCGCCGGCAGGATTACGGCTACACAGCCGACGGGACGCAGCACGTGTTCCGCAACAGCACCGGCAACCGAAACCGAAGCTTCGACGTGGCCGGCATCGAGCCGCGGTTCCGCACGGTGTGGCCGCGCGGCGGCCGGCCGGTCGAGCTCGACTTCGGCGCGCGCCTGCATTACGAGCGTGCGCGCGACCAGCACATCAACGGCGCGACCGCGACGGCTTCGACGGGAGAAGTGCGCGACGACGAGATCCGCGTCGGCAAGGCGGTGTCGGCGTTCGTGCAGAGCCGGTTCTTCATCACGCCCGCGTTACACGTGACTCCGGGCCTTCGCCTGGAGCGGTTCACCTACGACCGCAACATCCTCCGCGCGCGCGTCCGTCGATCCACCGGCAGCGGGACGACGCGGAACGTCGAGGACGTGAGCATCCAGGGCAGCGACGCCGTCGCCGAAGTCATTCCCGGAATCGGCAGCGCTTGGACTCCGTCCCCGCTGTTCACTCTCTTCGCGGGCGTGCATCGCGGCTTCTCGCCGCCGCGCGTGAAGGACGGGCTGGTGTATCCGGATCCGACGCTCGGCGCGGACGACCAGATCCCGGAGCTCCAGACGCTCAGCCTCGACGCCGAGCGCAGCCTCAACTACGAGCTCGGCACGCGGCTGACGCCGCGGCCATATCTGTCGCTCGAGGCGACGGCGTTCTATCTGGATTTCACGAACCAGATCATCGAGCCTTCCTTGTCCGCGGGCAGCGCCGCGGACGTCGCTCTGGCCAACCAGGGCGCGACGCGCCACCGCGGCGTCGAGGCCGCACTGTCGCTCGACGTCGCGAAGGCGATGGGGCAGCCGTTCGGCCTGATCGCGCGCTTCGCGGCGACGCGCACCGCGGCGAAGTTCTCGAAGGATCGCTTTCTCCGGTCCGCGTCGGGCGACACGGTGAACGTGCGCGGGAATCGCCTGCCGTACGCGCCGGAGATCACGGCCAGCGCGTCGCTGACCTTCGATCATCCGTCGGGTCTGTTGCTCCGGCTGGACGGCTTGCACGTGGGCGAGCAGTTCGCCGACAACTTCGAGACGCGCCAGGGGTCGGCCAACGGGCGGACCGGATTGATTCCGGCGTATCGCGTGTTCGATCTCGCGGCGCGCTACCGATTGCCGATGCTGCGCGATCTCTCGCTATCCGCCGCGGTTAAGAATCTCGCCGGCGACAAGTACATCGCGTCGCGCCGGCCGGAAGGGATCAAGCCGGGGCTGCCCCGCACCGTGTCGGCGGGGCTCGAGTGGCGGCTGTGATCCAGCGCCGCTAGATAGCCCCGGGAGCGAGCGCGATCTCGTTGTAGTCGCGCACCAGATCGTCGAACACCGAGCTCCACGACCGTGTGCCCGCCGCGCGGAGAGCGGCCGCCGCCATGCGGGATCGCTCCGCCGGAGCCGTAGCCAGCCGGTAGATCTCCTCGGCGAGCGCGGCGTCGTCCCCGGGCGGGACGAACGCGCCCGCCTGGTTGCCCACCACCTCGCGCGTCGGTCCGGCATCGGCGGCGACCACCGGTAGTCCGGAAGCCATCGCTTCCAGCAGCACCTGCCCGAACGTGTCGGTCGTTGACGGGAAGACGAACAGGTCGGCTGACGCGTACGCCTCGCTCAAGGCGTCGCCGGACAGCCGCCCGGCAAAGACGGCGACGCGCGGCGCAAGCGACCGCAGCCGCTCCTCGTATGGTCCTTCGCCCACGACGACGAAGCGGATCGACTTCTCGCCTTCCAGCCGGCGCATCGCCGCCGCGGCCACGGCGAGACCCTTCTCCGCGGCGATCCTGCCGATGTACGCGACGACGACCGTGTCCGGTCTCGCTCCGAAGCGCGCCCGCATCGCCGCGCTCCGCTTGGCCGGATTGAAGCGCGACATGTCGACTCCGCGACCCCAGATCCTGGTGTTGCGGAATCCTCTCTCGTCCAGCTCGGCGCGGATCGCCTTCGACGGGCAATAGGTGCGCAGCCCGCCGTTGTGAAACCAGCGGAGAAACGACCAGCCGGGGGCGCTGAGCTTCCCGAGCTTGTAGAACGCGGCGTACTGGCTGAAGCTCGTGTGGTACGACGTCACCACGGGAATGCCCAGCGAGCGCGCCGCGCGCCGCGCCGCGAGCCCCACGCCGAACGGGGTCGCGACGTGCACCAGCGTGGGCCGCCAGGCGAACAGCTCGCGCGCGACCAGCCGCGCCGGCGGCAGCGAGACGCGGAGCTGCGGATACGCCCAGAACGGAATGCTCGGCCAGCGCCGAACGGCCGATTCGGCTCCGGGAGCGCGCGGGTCGGTCGTCGTCACGACCCGCACCTCGCCGCCCCGCTCGCGCACGGCGTGAGTGAGGCGGCCGAGCGCGGCAGCCACGCCGTTCATGTGCGGCGGATAGGTGTCGCTGAAGATCGCGAGCCGCATCCCTTCGGCCGACACCGCCGGCGCGGTCACTTCGCGATCCCGGCGTACACCTGGAAGAGGCGGTCGAAGGTTCCCGACCAGCTGTGCTCGCGCTCCGCGTGCTCCCGGCCCTTCGCGCCGAGCGCGGGCAAATCTTCCCGCAGCATCGCGGAGACTTCCTCGGCCAGATTGGGCGCACTGCCGGTGACGAACAGGCGGCCCGCGCCCGATCGTTGGACGTGCTCGGCTACCGCGCCACGATCGCACGACAGCACCGGGATCCCCGACGCGAGCGCTTCCACCGCCGCGAGCCCGAACGTCTCCACCGGTCCGGGCGCGATGTAGAAATCCAGCGCCGCTACCAGGTCGGCCAGCGCGTCGCGGCTCTTCTCAAAGGGGAGCCAGAGGATGCGCTTTGATTTCGCGCGGGCGCGCAGTTCCGCCTTGAGCGGTCCGTCTCCGATCAGCAACAGAGTTGCGTCGGTGCGGCGCTCGACGATGCTCCACGCGTCGATGAGGACGTGCAGGTCCTTCTCGCGCGCGAACCGGCCGACGTACGCGGTCAGCGGACCCTCGGGCAGCGAGTGCTTCCGCCGTGTCTCGGCCGCGTGCTCTTTCCTGCGCGGATGGAAGCCGTCGAGATCCACTCCCATCGGCACGCGCACCGTGTTCTCCACGCCGACCCGCCGCAGCTCGGACGCGGAGAAGTCGGACGCGACCAGGGTGGTGACGAACAGCTTGTCGAGCGCGCGCAGATAGCCGTACGCCATCTCCCTCGCCGCGGTCCAGGCGACGCCGGTCTTGTGGTGCGGCGCGATGATGTTGGGGAAGTCGCTGTGAAAGAAGCACACGATCGGGATGTCCGTGCCGCGCGACGCGCGGCTCACTATCCACGGCACGATGCCCGTGCTTCCGACCTCGATGATGTCCGGGCGCTCGTGCGCGACAATGCGCGTGTTGGCGCGGAGTCCGGCCATGAACCTGTACGGGTGCTGCGTCGGCACCGGCTGGCCGCGCAGGCGGTAGCAGCGCACGCCTTCGCTCTCGGTGACGGAGTCGCCGGGCCCGGGGACCACCAGCACGTGCCGCAGCGACGGCGACGCCTCGACGTACTTCGCCTTCTCCAGGAGGTACGTGCGGATCCCGCCCGTGGTTTCGCCGAAGAATTCGGTGATGTCGAGGACGCCGATGCGCGCGTCAGGTCTGAGCTTCGCCGGCAGCGCGGCCGTGCGGAGATCCATTGCCGCGGGGATACCGGCCGGAAAAAGAGTCTGCTCGAGCGTCACTTCCGAGCGGGAGTCCTGCGCGGCCGGCGATCGCGTGCCGGCCATCAGCTCGCGATTACTAACGCTCCGGTGAGAATCGCGATCGCCTGACCGATAACGACATCACCCGGGTAATGCACACCGAGGAAGACGCGTGACGCGCCAACCGCCAGGGCAAGAGCGAGCAACGGCGCGGCCCATGCCGGGAACGCCATCGCGTACACGAAGGCGACGGACATTGCGGCGGCGGCGTGCCCCGAAGGACAGGAAAACCGGTCCGGCTCCTCGATGAACGTCGAGCAGCCGATGCCGGTGGACGGACGCGGCCGGCTCAGCTTGCGCTTCATGATCTGCACGACGAAGTGCGAGATGCCGAGCGTGACGAGCGCGTTCCAGGCGGCGAGCTGCAGCAGGTCCTGGCCGAACGCCAGCGGCACCAGCCCCGCCGTCACCGTTACCTGAACCCCGCCGAGGTGCGTGATGATGCGCCAGAAGCGCTGGACCGCGTGGGTAGCCGCGGAGCCGATCGCCCAGCGCGTGAAGAGGGCGCGATCGCGGCGGTCGAGCTTGTGCAGGAGGGAGAAGGTGATTTTCACTTTCCCAAAGATAGGCCGGAAGGCGGTGTTTGGCGAGCGTGTTTACCGTACGCTGCCGACCGCGGCGCGGCATTGGGATGTCGGTCGAATATCCGCCCACGACGACGATGGCGACCCGACCTGATCGGTCCGATTTTTCTCCGGGTTATATTGGCAGAGCATCAGACCCGGTAGCTCAGTTGGTAGAGCAACGGACTTTTAATCCGTAGGTCCTGGGTTCGAGACCCAGCCGGGTCATAAGGAGTTACGCGTTTTTCGGGATAGGAAAACCAGCCGTATCCAATGATTTATCCAAAGCCAGCCCGCTGCGGGTTTCTGGGAGCAAGAACCGTTCGCCGGCGCCCCAAAAAGGCCCGGCGTTCGTGTTTTCATAGGAGTAGCCGCGAGACGTGGGACCAAAGTGTTAACGATGGTTAACCTTCGCGGGCACGGTCCAACTCAGCTGTGGCCGCGAAAATGCAGAACAACGAATCGTTGGGACACTCTCCTTGCTCATCGTCTTACCGGGTATCACTGGGGTTCGGATTGGAAACGTCATCGCCGCGGAGTGGTGGGAGCACTACTCACGGCGCCGAAAGAAATAATAGATGGAACTCAGAGAGGATTCGCCGGGTGCGGGAGACCGCGCCCAGCTCCTTTCAGAAATTTGATGACTGAGAACCACGATTACCCCAAGGAGACCCACATGCGCACGCACAACCATCCACTGCAACTGGCACGGGCGTTCGCTCCGCCCGGATTTGCCGCAGGAATCCTCCTCACATTGGCGCTGCTCACCGCGGCGTGCAGCGACAGCGACCCCGCGTCCCCGATCATCGCGCCCCCGCTCCTCTCCAGCTCGAGCAACGGCCATTCGGCCCAGGGGTCGAATTTCGTGGTGCTCGCCAACGCGGAGGTGACCTGCACCGACGGGAAGATCACCGGAGACGTGGGCACCTTCCAAGGCCCCCCCACCGGCTCGGTCACCAGGACCAGGTGCCCCATCACGGGGTCGGTTCACGTGGGGGATGCAGCCGCCCAGGCGGCTTTCAACGCCTTCGTCAATGAGTATGAGTTGCTCGCGCCAGAACTGGGGGACTGCACCGCGGCCAATACCTTGACGGGTACCCTCGCTGGCGTGACGCTCTCGCCCGGTACCTACTGTGTCACCGCGGTGACGAAGACCGGCACGTTGACGCTCAACGGCGGCGGGTCGTATACCTTCCTGGTTTCTGGCGCACTCACGGGCAGCAGCTTCAATGTGATCTTGGCCAACGGCGCTCAGGCGTGCGACGTCACATGGTTGACCACCGCGGCCGCGACCATGACCGATTCGCACTTCATCGGAACGATTCTCGCTTGGGCGGGCATCACCTTGACCCGTGGAACGTTCGACGGCAATGCTTGGGCGGGAGCCTCCGGCGTCGGCGACGTGACGATCACAGGCACCGACGTTACCGGCTGCGAGGGTCGCAAAGGCAGCGGCAACGCGGGGCAGCGCTGCAACCAGGGCGTGGGGAACGGACCCGAGATCTGCGATCCGGGCAACTCGAACCAGGGCGATCCGAGCCGGTCGAATGACGAGCTCGACGGGACCCCCGGCAACCCGGGCCGCAAGGGTGGCAACAAGTAAGTAGCGATGCCGTCGCGAAGAACGAGGCGGAGGGGCGTTGTCCGGACCCTCCGTCCTCGCTCCGGGGCGGCAGTCTAGCAGGACTGATCGGAAGCGCCCCTCCGACAAAAAAAAGGCTGACTTTCGTCAGCCCTTTTTTTCGTCTGGAGCATTGTGGGGTCGCGACATCATCCGCAGCGCCGGGTTGGGCGCGCGGCCCGCCCCAACTTCCTTCGCGCGGGGCAACGACTCCTCGCGCTCGTCCGCCGGATCCCAGGTCGGGCCGCACCGTGGCGACGGAGGGCAGCACCAGCGCGCGGCGCTCGTCCTGCATCTATTTCCCCTTGCTACCTTTTCGGCCATGCAAGAGGTGGCCGACTCCGGAAAGTGGCGGGCGCTGGCCCTGCTCGGTAGTGCCGAGCTGCTCGGAATGTCGCTCTGGTTCTCCGCGAGCGCGGTGTCGCCGCAGCTCGCCGCGCTGTGGGGGCTGTCCGCGTCGGAGGCAGGCTGGCTCACCACGGTGGTGCAGCTCGGCTTCGTCGCCGGGACGGCCGTCGCCGCGACGCTCAACCTCGCCGACATCGTCCGCTCGCGCACGCTGTTCGCGCTGTCCGCGCTGGCGGGCGCCGCCGCGAACGCGGCGATTCTCTCGGTGGACGGCTACCAGGGCGCGCTGGCGCTACGGTTCCTCACCGGATTCTTCCTCGCGGGAGTGTATCCGCCGGCGATGAAGATGATCGCGACGTGGTTCCTGACCCAGCGGGGACTCGCGATCGGCACGATCGTCGGAGCGCTCACGATCGGGAAAGCCACGCCGTATCTGGTGAACGCGATTCCCGAGACGGGCCCCGCGCCCGTCGTGCTCGCCGCGTCGGCGGGCGCGGCCATCGCCGCGTTGCTGGTGTGGATCGGATTCCGGGACGGGCCGTACGCGTTCGCATCGCGGCCGTTCTCCTGGGGGCTGGTCGGCTCGGTCGCGCGCGTCCGCGAGTGGCGGCTCGCGACGGCGAGCTACCTTGGCCACATGTTCGAGCTGTACGCGGTGTGGACGTGGATCCCCGCCTTCCTCGCGGCGAGCGTGCTCGCGCGCAATCCGGATTCCACCGCACCCGTCACGCTGCTCTCGTTCCTCGCCATCGCCATCGGTGGAGCGGGATGCGTCTGGGGCGGACTGTTCGCCGACAAGGAAGGGAGAGAGAAGCTCGTCACCATCTCGCTCGTGGCCAGCGGCGCATGCTGCCTCCTGAGCGCGCTGTTGTTCGGAACCTCGCTCTGGCTGCTCGCGCCCTTCGCCATGGCGTGGGGCTTCTTCGTGATCGCAGACAGCGCGCAATTCAGCACGCTCGTGACGGAGTCGGTGCCGCGGCACGCGGTGGGTACCGCGCTCACGATGCAGACGTCGCTCGGGTTTCTGCTGACGATGCTGCCGATGCAGCTCGTTCCGGAGTTCGCCGCGCGCGTGGGATGGCGGTGGGCGCTCTTTTTTCTGGCACTCGGCCCGGCGGCGGGGATCGTCGCGATTAAACGGCTAGCGCGGCTCAGACGGGAAACTGCCACATAGAACAGCCAAGCTGCGAGCGGCCAGCGAAAAACGCCGCCAGCTACGAGCTGCGAACGATGTTGACGGTCAGAATCGTAGGCAGCTCGCAGCTGGCCGCTTCCAGCTGGCAGCTCGCAGCTTGGCAGTTCTAAGTGGCAGTCGAAGTGGCAGTGGAACTATCTGCCCGTCACCGACCCCTCCGGCGGCACTGCCGGCCCGATTCCATCCGGATCGTGATGCTTCTTGTGAGTCAGCAGCCGATAAAACGCCCACGAGACCAGCCCGAGCACGAACCCCCAGCTCAGGGCCATGAAGATGATCGCTCCCGGTGTCATACCGCCGTCCTCCCTGACTGGTCGACTTCCACGAAGCCGGCGCGGTCGTCATAGTTGTTGCGCTTCCACGCGATCCGGATGAGGAACGCGAACACGACGGCGAAGCCGACGATCACCAGTCGAGCCGTCGTGACGTAAGGATGCATCTCCGCCGTGAGCGTTCCGCCGCCGGCCGCCTTGGCGTTGGTGAGAATCGGAATGGCGTCCTGGAAGCCCCACCATCCGAGAATGAAGAGCAGGTACACCGGCGTGACGTACGTCATCACGAACTTGAAGATGCGCGGGATCTGGATGTCCGCGCCCTGGTGGATCGACGCCCACGCGTTCTCCGGCTTGAACACCCACATGAAGAGCACCGTCTCGATCACGGCGAGCACCACCAGGCCGAACGTCCCCGCCCAGTAGTCCCACTCGTCGAGGAAGCCGTACTGCAGCCAGAAGATGTTCATCAGGCCGAACAGCAGCGTGACCAGTCCGAACGACCAGGCGATGATCTCGCGCTTCCAGCCGAATTCCTCCCGGAAGAACGCCACGATCGGCGTGAGCATCGCGACCGACGAAGTGATGCCGGCGAAGAAGAGCAGCATGAACCACATGAAGCCGAGCACGTTGCCCATCGGCATCTGCTGAAACACCACCGGCATCGTCGCGAAGCCGAGGTTGAACGAGCCGGACTGCGCCACCGCCATCGCGCCGGTGACGCCGAAGAACACTACCGCCGCCGGGATCGCGATCGTGCCGCCGAGGATGACTTCGGCGGTCTCATTGGTCGCCGCGGTGGCGATGCCGTTCAGCGCGATGTCGTCTTTCTTCGACAGGTAGGATGCGTATGCCTGCAAAGAGCCCATGCCCACGGACAGAGTGAAGAAGATCTGTCCGGCCGACGCCAGCCAGACGCTCGGCTCGTCGAGGCGGGAGAAATCCGGGTTGTAGATGAATTGCAGTCCCTGCCACGCGGTCTCGCCGCCAGGGCCCGCCGGAAGGAAGATCACGACGACCATGAGAACCACGGCGAACAGGAACAGGATCGGCATTCCTATCCGCGCCAGCTTCTCGATTCCCCCGGATATCCCGCGCGACAGCACCCAGATGTTGATCGCGAGCGTAACCAGGAAGAAGCCGAGCGCGGTCATGTGGCTGCTGCCCGCGGTGATCCCCTGATACGACTGGAGGTACCCCACCATCGCTTCCTGCGAGGTGTTGCCCCAGTAGTCCTTCGTGATCGAGAAGAAGGAGAACGCGAGCGTCCAGCTCTCGATGTACGTGTAGTAGATCATCACGGTCAACGGCACGATCATGCCGATGATGCCGAGGTATTTGGCCGCGGGATGCTTCCAGATCGCCGCGAACATCCCGGGGATGTGGCCCTTCCTGAACCGGCCGCCGTTCCGCCCCACGCCCCACTCGATCCACATCAGCGGGATGCCGAGCAGGAGCAGCGCGATGAAGTAGGTGATCATGAACGACCCGCCGCCGTTCACCGCGGCCTGTCGTGGAAACCTCAGGAAATTACCCAGCCCGACGGCGTTGCCCGCCATGGCAAGGATCAACCCGATGCGGGTGCCCCATGCCTCGTGAGAAGATGACGTGCTCAAGTGTGCCTCAGTCGGTGGTGTGCCGAACTCAAGCCAGCGTTAGCGGGCGTAAATAGACGTTCCCGCCGTGACGCGCGGAAGGGGGAGGGGGAAGCCGCGTGATGGTTTGGGGAGCCGGTCAGGATCGGCCCCGGCACCCGGGCTCGAGCCTGACCACACGCATTGCGTCACGTGCACACTCCTATTGGCCTGACTTACCCCCGCGCTTCTCTACCAGCTCGATCCCTCCAAGGACCATCGTCTTGTCGATCGCCTTGGCCATGTCGTACACGGTGATCAGCGCCACCGACACCGCGACGATCGCCTCCATCTCCACGCCCGTGCGGCCCACCGTCCGCGCGATCGCTTCGACGCGCACACCCGGGAGCGCGTCGTCCAGCTCGAAAGCGACGTCCACGTCGGTGAGCGGAAGCGAGTGGCACAGCGGAATCAGCTCCGCCGTTCGCTTCGCGGCGAGGACGCCGGCGACTCGCGCCACTCCCAGCACGTCGCCCTTCGGCGCCTGGTTCTCACGGATCGCCGTCAGAGTCGCCGCCTGCATGCGGATCTCTCCGCGCGCGCGCGCCATCCGCTCCGTCGCCGGTTTCGCGGTCACGTCCACCATGCGGGCCCGCCCGCTCGCGTCCACGTGGCTGAGCTTCGCGCCCGCGTCGCCCGGCTCGCTCACGACAGATGCTCGCTCAGGTCGAGCACGAGCTTGGCGGTGACGAGCTGCGGATTCACGTTGCCCGCCGCTCGCTCCTTGGCGATCTCCACGAGGTCCGCGGCCGCCGCGAGCCGCGCGGCTCTCGGCCGGTCGTCGCGCGACACCGCCTCGCGGGTCCGCTCGGACAGCAGCACGGTCAAGGCGTCGAGCGAATCGGTGAACGCGCCGCGCGCATTGCTCACGCCGCGCGTGAGGGCGAGGGAGAATCGCTCCGGCGTCCGGCCCGCGGCGGCGTCCAGCATCCGGCGCGCGACCGTGATCGCCTGCGCGTCCTCGGATTCGTTCAGGATGCGTCCGGGCGCTCCGCCGAGCAGATCCGCCCGCGGCTCCGAGCGCTTCGTCGTCTTCAGAAAGACCCGCACGGCCTCGTCCTGGAGAAACTCCGCTACCTCTTTTTCCGTCAGCCGCGGCACGCGCACGGCCGCCACTCGCGAGCGGATGGTGGGCAGCAGGGCCGCGGGCTCGCTCGACGTGAGGATGAAGAAGGTGTCCGCCGGCGGCTCCTCCAGCAGCTTGAGCAGCGCGTTCGCCGCCTGGTCGGCTCCCTCCTGCGACACCATGCGTTCGGCATCGCCGATCACGAAGACTTTGCGCGCCGCCAGCGCGGGCGAGAGCAGCGCGTCGCGTGTCAGCGAGCGCACTGCGGCGATGAAGATCCCCTCGCTCCCCGACGGTGCCGCGTACAGCCCGCCCTCCTCGACGCGCTCGACGACCGCCTCGCGGTAATCGTCCCGCACGTCGTCTGGATCGGGATCGGAATCCTTGAGCCGCGGCCGCGGAAAGAACCAGTGCAGATCGGGGTGCTGCAGCTCGCGCATGTAGCGGCAGTGCTGGCACTTGCCGCACGGGCGATCTTCTCCCGAGCACAGCAGCAGCTGCGCCAGCCAGAGCGCGAGACGCTGCTTGCCGATCCCCGCGGGGCCGTGGAGCAGCAGGCTGGACGGCAGCCGTCCCGCCGCCGCGCTCCGCGCCAGCCGTTTGCGCAGCGAGGCGTGTCCGTACAGCGGAATCAGAGGCATGCCGGAATATGGCACGGTTCGTGACCCCTATGAATCCGCGAACCATCATCAGGAGACAGCATGCCAGGGAAAAAAGGAGTGCACGGTCCCGGGAAGTTCGATCCGACCGGGCGCGGACACAGTCCGCGCGGGTCTTCCGTTACCGATCAGAAGAGCAATCCCGCCGATGAGCGGGTGTACGCGGAGGACAAGACCCGCGTGGCGCAGACCGAGACGGACGACAAGGAATCGCTGATCCCAAGAACTCACCAGAACCCCGCGCTCGAGGATCTGCGCCGCAGGCGTGAGGAAGCCGCGGAAGATCGCTCCGAGGATTGAGCCGCAAACGCCGGCGCGCTGAAAGCGCCGGGATAACAGGAGAGTGCGATGGCTGAGTCACTCAAAGGCAGAAAAGTCGCGTTTCTCGCGACGGACGGCGTGGAGCAGATCGAGCTGACCGAGCCGTGGAACGCTTTGCGCGCCGCCGAGGCCGATCTGTACCTGGTCGCCGACAAGGAAGGCGAGATTCAGGGAGTCAATCACGGCGAGAAAGGCGACAAGTTCCGTGTCGACAAGCTCGTCGACCAGGTGACGGCGAGCGACTTCGACGCGCTGGTGCTGCCCGGCGGCGTGCGCAGTCCGGACAAGCTGCGCACCAACCCGAAGGCGGTGGAATTCGTGCGCGGCTTCATGGAAGCCGACAAGCCGGTGGCGGCGATCTGTCACGGCCCGTGGCTGCTGGTGGAAGCGGGGGCCGTGAAGGGAAGGACGCTGACGTCGTGGCCGAGCCTGAAGACCGACATCGTCAACGCGGGCGGCGAATGGGTGGACAAGCAGGTGGAAGTCGATCAGAAGCTCCTCACCAGCAGAAAGCCGGATGATCTGCCAGCGTTCAACCAGAAGCTTGTGAGTCTGTTGGTGACCGCGATCGACGAGCGGCGGCTCGACCGGATGGGTGAGCAGAGCTTTCCGGCCAGCGATCCGCTGCCCGGCCCGATCTCTATTCCATAGTAGGCCGGCTCGCCGATGTCCGGACCCGTCCGCCCAGATGCCGCCGGAGCGCCGCGAGCGCTTCGTCCGGTGTCGTCGCGCCCGCGAACACGTACCGGTACATGAAGCGGAAGAACGGGTTCGAGATCCAGCCATGCTCGGTGACGCTGACCAGAGAGCCGGCGGCGGCGGGCGAGATCCTGTGGGTCCAGGTGCCGCCGAACGCGAGGTCGGAGCTCACGCTCCGGATGGTCAGCTCGGTCGGCGCGGACCGCGTGACGACCTCGATCGTCATGTCGCCCTCGGCGGTTTCGTACAGCCAGCGCTCCCTGCCTTCGATGGCGTCGTCGAGTCTCTGGACGCGCCGGATCCCCGGCATCCAGGCCGGTAGCGCGGAGAAGTCGCTAATCGCCGTCCAGACAGCGTCCGGACCGTGGGGCAGCTCGGCTTCGCGCGTTATCCGGTGCTCCGCCGGGAGCTTCCAACCGACGGCGGTAACCACGGCCAGCACGGCGACGATGAGCGCGGCCAGCATCAGGGTCCACGACAAGGGCGGAGAACTCGCTTTATTCGGTAAAGTACTTGACCCAGAGGGAGCCCACCTTCTAAACTAACTGATATGTCGTCAGTTAGGCCGATCCGAAAAGAGGCGCCGCCCGCGGAGGAGCCGGCGCTGCACATGCGCGCGATGGACAACCTTGCGTTCATCCGCGACACGATGGAGCGCGCCGGCGCGTTCACGGCCGTGTCGGGCTGGGGAATGGTGATCGTGGGAGTTGCCGCGCTCACCGCCGCCTCCATTGCCGCGCGCCAGCCGACGGAAGTGGCCTGGCTCAACACGTGGCTCGCCGCCGCCATCCTCGCGCCGGTGATCATGATCGCGGCCATCATCCGGAAGGCGCGGGCCGCGCGGCTGCCGCTGATGTCCGGCGCCGGCAGGAAATTCCTTTTGAGCTTCTCGCCGCCGATGCTCGTAGGAGCGCTGCTCACGATCCAGCTGTACAACCTCGGGATGTACGACGTGCTCCCGGGCCTCTGGCTCCTCATCTACGGAACGGCGGTGGTCGCCGGCGGCGCGTTCTCCGTGCGCGTGGTGCCGGTGATGGGGTTCTGCTTCATGCTCGCCGGCGCGATCGCGCTGTTCACTCCGGCGGCGGCGAACGACATCCTCATGGCCGCCGCGTTCGGCGGACTGCACATCGTCTTCGGAATCCCGATCGCCAGGAGGCACGGTGGCTAAACAGGGAGCCGTCCGGCAGGATCGCGGCAGTCCCGACCCGGCGAAGCTGCAGTCGGTGCGCGGCCGCGCCATCGGCCCGGACACCGGCGAATTCGACCGGCTGATCCACGAGCGCGTGCGGCTCGGAATCGTGAGCGCGCTGGCGGTGAACGAGAAGCTGACCTTCAACGATCTGAAGAAGCTGCTCAAGATCACCGACGGGAATCTGAGCGTGCACGCGCGCAAGCTCGAGGACGCGAAGTACGTGAGCTGCACGAAGACCTTCGAAGGACGCATGCCGCGCACGGAGTACCGCCTGACGGCCGAGGGGCGGCGCGCGCTCGAGCGCTACCTCGATCACATGGAAGCTCTCATTCATGCCACGCGTGACCGCAAGTAGGCGGATGGATCTCGCGCGGCAGGGCGCGCGCCGCCGGCACGGCGCGCCCGTGCACACCCCCGAGCAGCGGGACGAGAGCGCTCCGGGCCTCCACGTCGCGATCATCATGGACGGCAACGGCCGCTGGGCGATCACTCGCGGGAGCAGCCGTCCCACCGGACACATGGAAGGCGCGCGCACGGCCCGCCGCATCGTCGAAGCGGCGCCGCAGTGCGGCATTCGCGTGCTGACTCTGTACGCGTTTTCCGCCGACAACTGGAACCGGCCCCAGCGCGAAGTGATGATGCTGATGCGCCTGTTCCGGCGGTATCTGTTGTCGGAGGTGGATCGCTGCATCGCCAACGGCGTGCGGCTGACCGTGATCGGCAGGCGCGACAGAATTCCGAGCGAGGTGCGCAAGGCCATCGAGTCGGCCGAAGCCGCGACCGCCGACGGCACCGTGCTCGATCTCCGGATCGCGGTGGACTACTCCGCGCGCGACTCGATTCTGCGGGCGGCGCGCCGCGCGAGCAGCGACCATCTCTCGCGCGAGCAGTTCATGCGGCTGCTGGGCGAGGTCGAGCACGACCGCGGCCCGTCGCGCGAGGTGGACCTCCTGATCCGCACCGGCGGGGAGCAGCGCCTGAGCGACTTTCTGCTCTGGGAGTGTGCGTACGCGGAGCTGTACTTCTCCGAGATTCTCTGGCCCGACTTTTCCGCGAAGGATCTGCACGCGGCGGTGGCGGAGTTCCACGCGAGGGAGCGGCGGTATGGTGGAGTGCCGGCAGCCGCGGCGGCAGGCTGACCGTAGCGCGGACTCCGAGGGCTTTCCAGCCGGAATCCAAGTAGGGAGTGTGGCAGTAGGGAGTGGGACAGTGAGGAGTGACTCCTAACTTCGATCTCCGAACTGCCACACTCCAAACTTGGATTCCCCGTCCAGATCCCTGGAGCCACAGAGCCTTAACAAGCGTCTGCCCACCCAGTCTAAGTATGCGACCCCACACTCTGTGCCGGGTCCACTCAACAAGGATTGGAGGCATGATGAATCGCATTCGTACAGCGGCCGCCGTGGTCGCGATGCTCGTGGGTGCCGCGACCGTTGCCAGCGCGCAGGCTCCGACACCCCAGGAAGGTCGCCAGGGCCAGCGCGGTGCGAAGGGGCACCAGGGCCCGCATGGCATGATGGCGGACCTGAACCTCACCGACACGCAGAAGGAACAGATCAAGGCGATTCACGCCAAGTATCGCGTGCGTTTCGAGCAGCTCCGAGAGCAGTCGCGTCCGGACGTCGAGGCCGCCCGCGCTGCGCGCCAGGCCGGGGACACGGCCGCCGCGCGCGCCGCGATGACGCGCGCCCGCGCGAACGGCACGCAGGTGGCGGCGCTGCGGCAGCAGGAGCACGCGGAGGTTCGCGCTGTCCTGAACGCCGAGCAGCGCTCGAGACTCGACGCCCGCCAGGCGCAGATGCGTGAGCGCATGGCGCAGCGTGATTCGACCAGACGCGCGCGAGGCGCGGACGGCCGCAGCCCGATGCGCGGCAATCGCCCCGCCCGGCCGGCTCGTCCCGCGCGGCCGAACGCCGGGAACTGACCGACCGAAGCAAGGATGACAGCCGGGACCCGAGAGGGTCCCGGTTTTTTTTGCGCGTCGCAACCACGCGGCTCGAGCCGTCCGCCGGTCGGGGCGGCCGCGGAATGCATGGCGGGCGCCGGGCTACCGATGGAATGGGAGAGCTAACGTCATTTAGTTGGCGGTTTACAGGGACGGGCATATGTTTGCCCTGCCCAGTTGAACGGCGGCGCCAATGGAAGAAGACCCCACGGTTACCGGCGAATTCACCGGCAGATACACCATCGAGCGCGAGCTCGGCCGCGGCGGCGCCGCGATCGTGTATCTCGCGTACGACAATCGCCAGGAACGGCACGTCGCGCTCAAGATGCTGCACAAGGAGCTCGCCCAGGCGATCGGCGCGAAGCGTTTCCTCCGCGAGATCAAGCACAGCTCCTCGCTGCAGCATCCCCATTTGCTCACGATCCTCGACTCGGGCGAATCCCGCGGGACCCTGTATTACGTCATGCCGTACATGGCGGACGGTTCGCTCCGGACCCGCATCGCGAAGGAGAAGCAACTCCCGGTAGAGGAAGCGATAGCGATCACCCGCGACGTGGGCGAGGCGCTGGCGTACGCGCACTCCCACGGGATCGTGCACCGGGACATCAAGCCCGACAACGTCCTGTTCTCGGGAAATCGCGCCTGTCTCGCCGACTTCGGCATCGCGCGTGCGGTGGATTCGGTAGCGGTTGATACGCTCACGTCCACCGGGCTCGTTGTCGGGACCCCCGCGTACATGAGTCCCGAGCAGGCGAGCGGCGAGAAGACCGTGGACGCGCGGAGCGACCAGTACAGCCTGGCGTGTCTGCTGTACGAGATGGTCACGGGTCTTCCGCCGTTCATCGGCGCGACGCAGCAGTCCGTGATCTCGCAGCGGTTCACGCAGCCGCCGCCGTCGATGCGCGCGCACCGGCCGAACGTGCCGGAGCACGTGGAGCGCGCGGTCAAGCGGGCGATGGCGGCGGTGCCCGCGGATCGATTTCCGAGCGTGACGGATTTCATCGCCGCGCTGCACGATCCGGGCGCGATGGCGGAGCGGGTTTCCGCTCATTCGATCCGCCGGCGGTGGTTTGTGGTCGGCGCCGTGGCGGCGGTCGTGACGCTGGCGGTGATGGCCGCGGGCCCGGGCTCGGAATGGGCGCGTAACGTGTTCGGCCCTAAGGCGGACACTGCCAGATTCGTTGTCCTGCCGTTCTTCTCCGACGATGATCCAGCACTCGGGAAACGGGTGGGTGGCGGATTGCAGGCCGTGTTGAGCGAATGGGAGGGGCTTGGCGTCGAGGCTGACGTCGTAGTGCGGGAAGCCGTCGCAGAGGCCGGGGGTGAAATCCGTTCGCTCTCCGACGCCATCGCGGTCGCTCGCGATTTAGGCGCGGGTCGACTCATCTGGGGCACGGTCGCTACCGCGGGTGAGCGCCGTCGAGTGGTAGCACGCCTGTATGACGTGAATCGGTCAGTGGAGCTGACAGAGCAAATGTTGGTCCTGCTGGGGGACACGATCGCCGACAGCACGGCGCACGGTCTTGCGAGCGGTTTACTGGCGTTCGGATCGCTTCCCGCCCGCTTCGATAATGGATACCACGGTACGCGCGTGTACCAAGCGCTGCAGGCATACCGCCGCGGGATCATGGCGCTCGGCCGGTTCGAGCTGGACTCCGCGCGCGCCGAGCTGGCGCGGGCTGTCGAGCTGGATCCTGATTTCGCCGCCGCGCATCTCGAGCTCGCGCGCGTACAGAGCTGGCTGCAGCCGGACGCGAAGCCAACATGGCTTGCCAGCGCGAGGCGGGCTGTGGCGCTGCGAGAAGAGCTCGGCCCGCGCGACGCTCTTCGGGCGTCCGCGCTCCTGGCGCAAGCCGAGGAGGACTATCCGGAAGCCTGTAAGCAGTACCAGGAGCTAATCCGGCGAGATACGCTCGACGCTTTCGCCTGGCATGGGCTGGGCGAGTGTCTGCACGAAGACGACGCAGTTCTGGCTAGCGGGCGGACTCGTTCCGGGTTCCGTTTCCGGACAAGTTGGCATGAGGCCGGGCAGGCGCTACTTCGCGCACTGGAGATCGATCCAAAGCTGCATGCAATACCTCACTTCCGGCGTCTTAATCAGGTCTTTCCAACTGCGCACAACCAGATTCGTACAGGGGTCACTGGCGGGCCCAGTGCCGTCGAGTTTGGAGCGTGGCCTCTCCTGTCCCCCGATACGCTTTCTCACACGCCGTATCCGCGTCCTTACTTCGAGAAGGAGCGCGATCCCGCTTCGCGCGCACTGCGACTTCGGGCGCTGGAGCGAAATCGACGGATCATGCTCGAGCTCACGGAGACATGGACGCGCATTTACCCGCGAAGCTCGGAGGCACATACGGCCCGCGCCTCGATATTCGAAGTGCGCGGAGATTTTGACGCCGCGACCGCGAGCCTGCGGACAGCCAAAGGCTACGCCAAGACGACATTGGAACGGTTGCTCTTGGCTGAGGCGCAGGCGCGAGTGAGCCTCAAGGCCGGGGACTTCGCTGGCGCTCGGCTGATAGGGGATTCCGCGTTGACGACTTTCGATGAAACAACGGAGGAGAACTGGCAATCTGTTGCGCGGCTGAGCGGACTTACAGGCAGGAGCGACCGACTCGCGGCCGCGTTGCAGTTTTTTTGGCCGAGTTATGCCGGCGCTGAAGACTTGCATCAAGCGGTGAGCCGGGCTGCCGGCGAGGCTCTGGCAAACGCGGCCCTGGGCATCTGCCACGTCCGTCCTCCCGCCGTCGAGCGAAGCCTCGGTGACCTGATTCGAATTCATGCGCCGCCTGATCGACGAAACGGTCTCAGCGACCGCGTCGTTGGAACAGTCCTCTCGTTTTCCGTGCCATGTGCGGAGGGTCGGGGGCTCGGTGCCATTCGCGGACAGGAAAGCGTCGTGGCGGCGCAGCAGGCCTTCTCGGCGGGAGATTCGCGTCGTGCCCGGGCGGTGCTCGATTCAGTGGAGCTCAGCCGGTCGGACTTGCGAGCAGCTGACGTCAGTCCGATGCTCATCACGCGGGAAGTGGCGCTGCTCCTGGCATTGGGAGACACGTCGGCAGCGATCAGGAGGCTCGATGGAACTCTCGACGGCTTGTCGAGCATCAGCGCGTCGACGCTGAGGTATCCGTTGGAGTATGCCATACTCACCCGGATGATGGCGACGCGCTGGCGGCTAGCGGCACGCGATGGAGCCAAGGCTCGCAAGTGGTCGCAGGCGGTTGCAATATTATGGATGAACGCCGACCCGGCGCTCAGAGCCAGCGTGGACAGCGTCCGAAGGCCGATCCGGTAGGAACATCGCGATCGGTTGCCCGATTCACATTTTGCGCGGGAGATCCGAATGAAGTCCCGATACTCGAGGTGGACCTGCACGATCTCGGCGATGGCCGTCGCACTGGGTGCGTGCGCTCCCGTTCCGGTTCCGGAGCCGGCGCCCGCGCCCGCGCCGGGCGCGGGATTCTTCACCGGGGTTAGTTTGCCAGCAGGACCTCTCAATCAGCTACCTCGAGCCGTGCTCAGAGGTCTAGGAGAGCAGGTTACGTGGGAAGGCTGCACGTGGGCAGCACGCACCTCTACCACGCCCACCCCCACCGTCATCCAGATTTGCGCGGCGAGCTATTCCCGCATTCTCGGTCAAGGAAACACGGCCAACACGGGGGTGCTGACCGCGCGCCTGGTCAACTTCGGCACGAGCAGAGACGCGAGGTGGAATCTGACTTCGGGTGACACCTCGTACATCATCTCATTTCCGAAGGCGGCGTCGGAGGGGGAGTATGCCATTCTTGAAGTCTCTGCGAACTCGGTTCCAGGCGACAAGGTCAGGGTGGTGAAGGAGAACGGACTGTTCCGGTATTGCCAGCATGGCGGCCCGCCGCCCGTTTCGGAGGCGTCGTTTTATACATGCGATGAGAAGGCCGAGATGCACCGTCGCAGCCGTTCGAGCGACGCTGGCTCGGGGCCGAACGCCAGCGGCGACGACCTTCTCGTCCCGGCTATGGACGGGCCGGCATGGGTCAGCTGCAGTGCCGGGTGTTGCACGACCGAAGCAAGCTGAACGGCGTCTCACCGCGCCGGACGAAAAAAAACGGGCCGAGAGATCGGCCCGTTTGTTATTTGGGTAAGTCAGCTCCCGAGGAGGGACTCGAACCCCCGACCCGGTGATTAACAGTCACCTGCTCTACCAACTGAGCTACTCGGGAATAACCTTGAAATCTAACCGGTTCGCGGCCGCCGCTTCAACCCGCGAGGTCGGCCGGCGTTGGGTTTGACCCAACGCCGGTCGGCCGGGCTCGCTTGACAGGCTTTCCCGAAAGCTGAAAGTTTCCGCGCTTCACGACAAAAAGGAGGACTCATGACTCCAGGACTGCGGCACGTCGCGCTGGCTTCCGGTCTCATAATGGCCATCTCGGCCTGCGCGACGGTTTCCGTCAATCCCGCGACGGAAGAGGAGGCGATCCGCGCCCGAAGCGCGGCGATGAACCGCGCGGTCACCGCGAAAGACGTAGACGCGATCGCGGCATTCCACGCGCCTTCGGCGACCGCGATGATGCCGAACACACCGGTCATGACCGGCGTCAACGCGATCAGAGAAGGATGGCGCGGCACGGTGGCGCTGCCGAATCTCTCGCTCAACTGGCAGCCCACGACCGTCACCGTCGCGCGCAGCGGCGACATCGCCACCGAAGTAGGCAGCTACACGATGCGCTTCGACGCTCCGCACGGTCGAGTCAATGACGCCGGCAGCTACACGACTGTCTGGCACAAGGTCGACGGTAACTGGGTGATCGCCAGCGACATCGTGACCAGCTCACAGCCCATGCCCGAACCGGCTCCCGCCGGACCCGCTGTCGTCGCCGACATGTCCGACATGGAGACTCGCGCGGCGTCCGCAATCACCTGGACCGATCTCGTGGTCCCGGGCTTCGCCGCGGGCGCGACGATGGCCGTGATCCACGGGGACCCGGGGGGCACCGGCGATTACACCCTGCGGCTCCGGTTCCCCGACGGCTACGAGTTCCCGCCGCACTGGCATCCGATGAGCGAGCACATCACAGTGCTGTCGGGGGTATTTCGCCTCGGAATGGGCGGCACGTTCAACGCGGCCGCCATCAAGGAGTATCAGGCGGGCGATTTCCTGTACGCTCCGGCGAGGTTGCCGCACTTCGGCGGCGCGCGCGGCGTCACCGTGGTGCAGTTGCACGGGATGGGTCCCTTCGCGATAAACCTCGGCTCGCCATAAATGTCGGTTTGCGGCTCGTGGTTCGTGGTTTGCGGAACAAACCACGAACCATGAGCCAAATCCTTCCTGAATTCGACCCGCGCCGGCGAAAGACAGCGCTGATCACCGGCGCATCCGCCGGAATCGGCGCCGAGCTCGCCAAAGTCTTCGCCGCGCACGACCACGACGTAGTGCTCGTAGCCCGCCGGCGCGACGCGCTCGAAGCCCTCGCCGGCGCGCTGGAAGGGAAGCACGGCATCACCGCCACCGTGATCGTCGACGACCTCGGCGACCCCGAAGCGCCGGAGCGGATCTTCGCCGCCGTGCGGGACGCCCGCATCGAAGTGGACGTGCTCGTGAACAACGCGGGCTTCGGGCTCGCCGGCGAGTTCAGCGAAACGCCGATCGAGCGCGAGATCACGATGGTGCAGGTGAACATCACCGCGCTCATGCACCTCACCAAGCTGTTCATCGCGCCCATGCTCAAGCGGCGCGCGGGGTACGTGCTGAACGTGGCATCCACCGCGGCGTTTTTCCCGGGCCCGCTGCAGAGCGTGTATTACGCCAGCAAGGCCTTCGTGCTCAGCTTCTCACAGGCGGTGGCGGAGGAGCTCGCGCATTCCGGAATCAGCGTGACGTGCCTCTGCCCGGGCCCCACCGAGACGGAGTTCGCGCGGGTCGCCGGGATGAAGAGCGTCAGGCTCCCGAACCTGGACGTGGCCGACGCGGGCGACGTCGCGGAGTTCGGCTACCGCGCGATGCTGGCCGGGTGGCGCGTGGCGGTTCCCGGGGCGCGGAACAAGCTCGTGGTCCAGGCGCAGCGCTTCGTGCCACGCCGGCTGGTCGCCCTAGCGATGCGGCGGATGCAGCGGCGGCGTTTGTAGCGGATCTCAGCCGGCGCGGTTCCGCTTGCGCGCCGCGCGCTCGCGCTTCTCCTGCCTGGCCAGCAGCGGCGCGAGCCATTGCCCCGTGTACGACTCTTCAACTCGCGCGACCTCCTCCGGCGTGCCGGTCGCGACGATCGTACCGCCGCGGTCTCCGCCCTCCGGTCCGAGATCGATCACCCAGTCCGCCAGCTTGATCACGTCGAGATTGTGCTCGATCAGCACCAGCGTGTGCCCGTGATCCACCAGCCGCTCGAGCACCAGCGCGAGCTTGCGGATGTCTTCCAGATGCAATCCGGTGGTGGGCTCGTCCATCACGTACAGCTTGCGGCCGCTGCGCTTCGCCGACTGCGACAGCTCGCGCGCGATCTTGATCCGCTGCGCCTCGCCGCCGGACAACGTCGTGGCCGGCTGCCCTAGCCGGAGATAGCCGAGCCCCACCTGCTGCACGTGCCAGAGGGTCTGCCCGAGCTTCTCCTCGCGCGGAAAGAACCGGATCGCCTGATCCACGGTGAGGTCGAGCACCTCGTAGATGTTGCGGCCGTGGACGCGCACCTCGAGCACGTCCGGCTTGAACCGCTTGCCGCCGCACTCCTCGCACGGCACGAACACGTCGGCCATGAACACCATCTCGACCTCGAGCGCGCCCGCGCCCTCGCACACCTCGCAGCGCCCGCCCGCCACGTTGAAGCTGAACGTGCCGGGCGTGTACCGCCGCTCGCGCGCGAGCGGCGTCGCGGCGAAGATCCGCCGGATCTCGTCGAACGCCTTCACGTACGTGACCGGATTCGATCGCGGCGTCCGGCCGATTGGGCTCTGGTCGATCAGCACGACGTCGTCGATCGCGTCCCAGCCCGTGATCGTGTCGAATTCCCCGACGCGCTCTCCCAGATGCTGCTTGGCGGTGTGCTCACCGTGCAGCTTGTTCTCCAGCGCCCGGTACAGCACGTCGTGGATCAGCGTGCTCTTGCCGGAGCCGGACACTCCGGTGACGACCGTAAGCGTGCCGAGCGGGATCCTGACCTCGACGTCCCGCAGATTGTGCTCGCGCGCGCCGGTGATCGTTATCCAGCGCGGGCCCGCGCGGCGGCGCTCCGCGGGCAGCGGGATCGACCGCTCGCCCGACATGTACTGCCCGGTCAGCGGGCTCTCGCTCACGCGCGAGATCGGCCCGGCGAACACGATCTCGCCGCCTTGCTCGCCGCTCCCCGGCCCGAGCTCGACCATGTAGTCGGCCGCCTCGATGGCGGCGGGATCGTGCTCCACGACCAGCACCGAGTTGCCGCCGTCGCGCAGCCGGTGCAGCAGCCGTAGCAGCCGCGCCATGTCGCGCGCGTGCAGCCCGATGGACGGCTCGTCCAGCACGTACAGCGTGTCCACCAGCTTGGAGCCGAGCGAGTTCGCGAGCGAGATGCGCTGCGCCTCGCCGCCGGAGAGCGTTCGCGTCGCGCGGTGGAGCGAGAGATAGTTGAGACCGACGTCGCACAGGAAGTTCACCCGCCCGCGCGCTTCGTCGAGCACCGTCGCGGCGACGGCGTGCTCGAAATCGGACAGCGACAGCTCGTCGAGCCACGGCCGCAGCTCGTCCACGGGCATCTCGGACACCTCGGCGATGGTCTTGCCGCCGACGCGCACGTTGAGGGCCTCCGGCTGCAGCTTGGAGCCGCCGCACTCGGGACATTCCTGCGCCGTCTGGTACTGCCGCAGGAAGACGCGGATGTACTGCTTGTAGCGCTTCCCTTCGAGATCGCGGAGAAACGGGATCACGCCCTTGTAGCCGCGCGTGCGCGCGGTCAGCAGCAGGTTCTGCTGAGCCGCCGACAGCTCGCTCCACGGCACGTCCATGGGGATCCGCTCGCGCCTGGCGAACTCGCCGAGCGCGCGGCGCTTGTTGTCGTACCGCGGCTTGGACCACGGGTCGATCGCGCCGCCCTTGAGCGTGCGATCCGGGTAGGGGACTATCAGCGATTCGTCGTACTCGAGGATCGCGCCGAAGCCGTTGCAGCGGGGACACGCGCCGCGCGGACTGTTGAACGAGAACAGCTGCGGCGTCGGCGGCTGCATGCGGGTGCCGTCGTTGGCGCACTGGAAGCTGTCGGTGAAGCGGAGCTCCGTGACGAATCCCGGGGCGAGCCGCGACCGCACCGGCTCGGCGAACAGGGCGAAGCACTCGCCGTCTCCCTCCGCGAACGCGGCGGACACCGCTTCGGCGAGCCGCGTCGCGGAATCGCCGCCGATCACGAGACGGTCCACCACCACCAGGAGGTCGCCGGCATTGCGGAGCGACAGACCCTGCGCCTCGATGTCGTCGAGATGCATGACGGCGCCCGCCGCGCGCACTCGGAGGAATCCGGCGGCGCGAAGGTTCTCCAGGATCACCGCATCGGTCAGCTTGTCGGAGATCTGGAGCGGGAAGGCGACGTGCAGACGCGTGCCTTCGGGCAGCTCGAGCAGCGCATCCGCGACCGACTGCGGCGTGTCCGGCCGCATCTCGCGACCGCACTGGGGGCAGAAGGCCCGTCCTATCCTCGCCCACAGCAGCCGGAGATAGTCGTATACCTCGGTCGCCGTGCCGACGGTGGAGCGGGACGTCTTGGTGGGGTTCTTCTGCTCGATCGCGACCGCGGGGGACAGCCCTTCGATCGAATCGACGGACGGCTTCTCCATCCGCTCGAGGAACTGCCGCGCGTACGCCGAGAGGGACTCGACGTATCGCCGCTGGCCCTCGGCGTAGATGGTGTCGAACGCGAGCGACGACTTGCCCGAGCCCGAGGGGCCGGTGATCACCGTGAAGGTGCGGCGCGGGATCTCGACGTCGAGGTTCTTGAGGTTATGCTGGCGCGCGCCGCGCACGATGATGCTGTCCTTCACGCAAGCAACTTAGCGACCACCCGAACAAAAACCGAGAGGCGGGCGGAAAACTGCCACTTAGAACGGATAAGCTTCTAGCTGGTAGCTCGCAGCTTATCCGTTCTATGTGGTAGTCAACGGGCAGTCAGGGAACTCGTTTTCCTTTCGTAGTCAGGCGGTAGACCCACAGCAGGATCAGCGCGCCGATCACCGCCAGAAGGAGGCTCCAGAGCGAGAACCCCGAGAGCGGCGCCCCCATGAGGGTGTTGCCGAGGAATCCACCGATCACCGCTCCTACGATTCCGATTATCGCGGTCACGATGAAGCCGCCGGGATCATCCCCCGGCATGAGAGCTTTCGCTATCGCGCCGGCGATGAGCCCCAGCACGATCCAGGCAAGGATGGACATGAAACCTCCGGTAAGTGAGTGGCCCCGTGCGGTTGAGTCGTACGACCGCGCGAGCGTGCAACCTGCGTACCAGCAATGAGGTTCGCTTCACCGGCAATGTGGCCCCGGCCGGGGGCCGCCGCTAGGATTCGCCCCGCATGACTACGCCAACGGACACCATCCACGAGGAAGAAGCACTCGACAAGAGCTACGACGCCCAGCTGATGCGGCGGCTGCTCCGGTACGTCCGGCCGTACATGGGGCTGGTCGTAGGCGCGCT
Source organism: Gemmatimonadaceae bacterium (assembly GCA_040882285.1). Classification (NCBI taxonomy): domain Bacteria; kingdom Pseudomonadati; phylum Gemmatimonadota; class Gemmatimonadia; order Gemmatimonadales; family Gemmatimonadaceae; species Gemmatimonadaceae bacterium. The sequence continues at coordinate 331,885 of JBBEBQ010000005.1, read as the reverse complement.
AATCCTGCTGGGCATCGAGGGAGTGCTGCAGCTGGTAGGGCCGTTCCTAACCCGCCAGGTGATCGACGTCGCCATCCCGGCGGGCGACACGACGTTCCTCGCGCAGGCCACCGCGGCGTTCGTGCTGGCTCTGCTCGCCCAGTTCGCCTGCTCGTACGGCCAGACGTGGCTCACGAGCATGCTCGGCCAGCGGGTGATGCGCGATCTCCGGATGCAGATCTTCTCGCACCTGCAGCGGCTGTCGGTGTCGTTCTTCGACCGGAATCCGGCGGGACGGCTCATCACGCGCGTCACGAGCGACGTGGAGACGCTGAACGAGCTGTTCACCGCGGGCGTCGTCGCCGGGATAGGCGATCTCTTTACGCTGGTCGCGATCGCTATCGCGATGTGGATCGTGGATTGGCGGCTGGCCACGGCCGCGTTCGTCGTCATCCCGTTCGTGCTGCTCGTCTCGCGGCTCTTCCGGAAGACGGTGCGCGAGTCGTACGGCGACGTGCGGGTGCGGCTCGCGCGCATCAATTCGTTCCTCCAGGAGCGGATCAGCGGAATGCGGGTGGTGCAGCTGTTCGGGCGCGAGGCGGACGAGCAGCGGCGCTTCGAGCAGCTCAATCGTGATCACCTCGCGGCGAACCTTCGCTCGATCACCGCTTACGCTCTGTACTTTCCGACGATCGAGCTGCTGACGTCCGTCGCGCTAGCCAGCCTGATCGTCGCCGGCGCCTCGCGCGTCGAGGTGGGGACGCTGACCATCGGGACGGTGGCCGCCTTCCTCCAGCTCGTGCGCCGGTTCTTCGAGCCGGTCCAGGACCTGTCCGAGAAGTACAACATCATCCAGAGCGCCATGGCATCGTCGGAGCGCGTGTTCAAGCTGCTCGACACGCCCCCGACCGTGCCGGACCTCGCGCCGGGTCCGACGCCCCTGGTCGGACGGTCCGTGGAGGTGCGGTTCGAGGACGTCTGGTTCGCGTACGACGTCGCCCACACGGCCAGCGGGCGCGCGGAGGACCGCGGCGGCGACGAGCCGGAATGGGTCCTCAAGGGCGTGACCTTCACGGCCAGCCCGGGGAAGACGACCGCCCTCGTCGGCCACACCGGGGCGGGAAAGACCACGATAGTGAACCTGCTGCTGCGGTTCTACGACCCGCAGCGCGGGCGCATCCTCCTGAACGGCATGGACATACGGGAACTTCCCCTGGCGGCGCTCCGTAGCGTCATGGGCTACGTTCAGCAGGAGATCTTTCTCTTCGCGGGGGACATAGCCACGAACATCCGCCTGGCGAATCCTTTGGACGAGGCGGCCGTAGTGTCAGCAGCGCGCCAGGTGGGCGCGGACCCGATCGTTCGCCGCCTGCCGGGGGGATACTCCCACGTGCTCGGCGAGCGTGGTGCTTCCATAAGTGTCGGTGAGAGACAGCTTCTGTCGTTCGCGCGCGCGATCGCGGCAGATCCCCCGTTGCTACTTCTCGATGAAGCCACGAGCGCAGTTGACAGCGAGATCGAAGGCGACATCCAGCGCGCGCTGCGGGTATTGCAGGCGGGGCGCACGACCATCGCGGTGGCGCACCGCTTGAGCACCATCGTATCGGCGGACGAGATCCTGGTCCTGCACCACGGCGAAGTCGTCGAGCGCGGTACTCACCGCGCGCTCGTCCGCAAGGGCGGAATCTACGAAAGGCTGTGGCGGCTGCAGTTCGGAGCAGGCGAGGCTCTCACTCCATCTGCGGGCAATCGCTTGCCGCCCGTGGGGGCGGTCCGGTAGTTTGGGGAACTTTGCAACCCCACCCGATGCGACCGACAACCGGACAGGAGAAGAATCCCGGCGTGAGAGAGGACTAGTGGATCTCGCAGTCGGGATGGGCACCGACGTCGGGCGGATGCGATCCGACAACGAAGACAGTCTCTACGCCAACGCCAATCGCGAGCGCGGACTGTTCATCGTCGCCGACGGCATGGGCGGCCACGCCGCCGGGGAAGTCGCGAGCGCGATGGCGATCGACATCGTCTCGCAGGAGATCAGCATCGACGATCCCCTCGAGCGCGACGCGCCCGCCGAGCGGATCGCGGACACCCTGCGGCGCGCCAACGACGCGATCTACACGCGGACGCTGACCGAGGTGGACAAGCAGGGAATGGGGACCACGGTCTCCGTTCTCTTCCTCGCCGGCGAGCAGTACATCATCGGCCAGATCGGGGACTCCCGCGTCTATCTGCTGCGCGACGGCAAGCTGCTGCAGCTCACAACCGACCACTCCTACGTTCAGGAGCAGGTGGACGCCGGGCTCCTCACCCCCGAGCAGGCGCGCGTGCACCCGTACAGCAACGTCATCACGCGCTGCCTCGGCGCGAGCGCCACGGTGGAGCCGGACATCTACGAGGACGACGCGCGCGAGGGCGACGTGTTCCTGCTCGCCACCGATGGGCTCACGGGAATGGTCGAGGACTCGCGCATCGCGCAGTTGCTCCAGCAGAAGGCTTCGCCCTCGCGCGTCGTGAACTCGCTCATCAGCGAAGCCAACGCGCGCGGCGGAGTGGACAACATCACGGCCGTCGTCGTCCACCTCACGGGACCGGGCTCGCCGCGGATTCCGACCACCGGCGTCCACACGGTCCCCACCGCCGTCTGAGCGAGCTTGGACGAGCCCGATCGTCCTGAATCCGTCGCGCAGCTTGCCGAGCTCTATCTCGGCAACATCCTGTACGCGCTGGAAGCGACGGCGCTGTGGCTGGAGGAGCAGCAGCGCCCGGACGACGCGGCCTTTTATCGCGGGATCGCCCGGCGGCTCGCCGCCGCGCGCGGCAAAGAGCGAGGCGCCGGCTGATAGGCCTGCGATTGCGGATTGCGGATTGCGGATTGCGGATTGCGGACCTTTGCGGCCTCAGGACTAACTACAATCGACGATCGACGACTAATTGAGGACTAAGGAGGTAGGAATTCCGCGATCCTCGGTCCTCGATTAATCGCCGATCCGCGATGGCCGTTAGTCCTGAGGCCGCAAGGGTCCTCAGTCCGTAGTCGCAAACGACGCCGGCCAAACTGACGCCCATTTATCGCGGTCCGTTTCCTGCTCGCTGGACAGAAAGCAGGTAGCTTTCTATGATGCGGAAGGGGTTGTCCGGCGAGGCGCGCGGACTCCCTGATCGTCTTTACGCGGAGCAATCGATGGGTACGGCAACTCTGGCTGGTCCCGAGACCACGACGGACGTCTTCCCGATCAACGGGACCGATTACATAGAGTTCTGGGTCGGCAACGCCAAGCAGGCCAGCCTGTACTACAGGACGGCGTGGGGCTACAAGGTTACCGCCTACCGCGGCCCCGAGACCGGCGTGCGCGACCGGGTCAGCTATCTCCTCGAGCAGGGCAAGATCAGGCTGGTGCTGACGTCGGCGCTCGGACCTGACGGGCCGATCGCCGGGCACGTGCACCGGCACGGCGACGGCGTGCGCGACCTGGCCTTGTGGGTGGACGACGCGCGCGAGGCTTTCCAGCTCGCGGTCGAGCGGGGCGCCAGGCCCGCGAAGGAGCCGGAGGTCAGCAAGGACAAGGACGGCGAATTCATCACCGCCGCCATCCACACGTACGGCGACACCATCCACACGCTGGTCGAGCGGCGGAACTACCGCGGGCTGTTCATGCCCGGGTTCCAGCCGGCGGCGAGCGAGTACAGTCCCGAGCCCGTCGGCCTGAAGTACGTCGACCACTGCGTCGGCAACGTCGAGCTCGGCAAGATGAACGCGTGGGTGAAGTTCTACGAGGACGTGATGGGGTTCAAGAATCTCATCTCGTTCGACGACAAGGACATCTCCACCGAGTACTCGTCGCTGATGTCGAAAGTCGTGAGCAACGGCAACGAGCGCATCAAGTTCCCGATCAACGAGCCCGCGGCCGGCAAGAAGAAGTCGCAGATCGACGAGTACCTCGAGTTCTATCACGGCCCGGGCGTGCAACACATGGCGCTCTCCACGGACGACATCATCCACACGGTGAGCGAGCTACGGCGCCGCGGGATCGAGTTTCTCCGGGTGCCCACGACCTACTACGACGACCTCATCGAGCGCGTCGGCAAGATCGACGAGGACGTGGAGCCGCTCAAGGATTTGGGCATTCTCGTGGACCGCGATCCGGACGGCTACCTGCTGCAGATATTCACCAAGCCCGTGCAGGACCGGCCCACGGTCTTTTACGAGATCATCCAGCGCAAAGGCGCCCGCAGCTTCGGGAAAGGAAATTTCAAAGCCCTGTTCGAAGCCATCGAGCGCGAGCAGGCCTTGAGAGGGAACCTGTGAGAGAGCTGTTGGCTGTTAGCTATTGGCTCTTGGCTAACTACCAACAGCCAACAGCCAACAGCCAATAGCTTTTTCCCATGCCCATCTACCACACCCTCGGCCAGATCCCCCGCAAGCGACACATCGCGTTCCGCAAGCCCGACGGCGGGCTGTACGCGGAGGAGCTGATGGGGCACGAGGGATTCACGGGCACGTCGTCGCTGCTGTATCACACGTATCCGCCTACGACCGTGAAGTCCGCGCGGCGGATCAAGGAAGTGGTGTACCAGCCCGACCCCGACCAGACGCTGAAGCACCGGCACTTTCTCACTTCCCGCGCGAAGAAGGGAGGCAGTCCCACGCTCGACCGGACGCCGCTCCTGTTCAACCCCGACATCGCGATGCTGTACGTCGAGCCCGACGAGAACGACGCGCACTTCTACCGCAACGCGCAGGGCGACGAGGTGGTGTACGTCGCGAAGGGGCAGGGGATGCTGGAAACGATCTTCGGCGACCTGCCGTTTCACGAAGGCGACTATCTCGTGATCCACCGCGGGATCATGCACCGGTACAAGCTCGACCTCGGCGCCGAGGCGCCCAAGCTGCTGGTGTTCGAGAGCCGCGGACACGTACGCTGGCCCACGCGCTACCGGAACGAGTTCGGGCAGCTGCTCGAGGGAGCGCCGTACTCCGAGCGCGACATTCGCCGGCCGCTGCAGCTCAACACGCACGACGAGATGGGCGACTTCCCGATCCTCGTGAAGCAGACCAACGGCATCAACGAGATCGTGCTCGACCATCATCCCTTCGACGTCGTGGGCTGGGACGGCTACTTCTATCCGTGGGCGTTCAACATCAACGACTTCGAGCCGATAGTGGGCCGCGTGCACCAGCCGCCCCCCGTCCACCAGACCTTCCAGGGCGACGGGTTCGTTATTTGCTCCTTCTGTCCGCGGCCATATGATTTTCATCCCGAAGCCGTGCCGGCGCCGTACAACCACAGCAACGTGGATTCGGACGAGGTGCTGTACTACGCGTCCAGCGAGTTCATGAGTCGCAAGGGAATCGAGTTCGGGAGCATCACGCACCATCCCGACGGAATCCCGCACGGCCCGCACCCGGGGCGCGCGGAGGCGAGCATCGGGGCCAAGTACACCGACGAGCTGGCGGTCATGATGGACTCGTTCCGTCCGCTGCACGTCGCGCTGCCCGCGCTGGAGATCGAGGATCCCGCTTATCACAAGTCGTGGGTTGAAGGCCAGCACATGGAGTTCAACCCGCCGACGTCATAGCTGCAGGTCACGCAGGTCCACATACCGTTCGGAGGTGGTCAATGAACAGACAGATGCGCGCATCGCTGATCGCAGTAGCTGCTTTCACTCTCGTGGCGTCACCGCTCGCCGCGCAGTCGGTGCGTGAGGGATCACCACCGGCTGAAGTGCGGAATGACGGCGCGAAAGCCACGCAGGTTCTGGCGACCGAAGCCGCGGCGCGGCTGGGAATCAGCCGGGCCGAAGCTGCCGCGGACGCGAAGGCGCCCGCCATGCAGCAGCAGAGCGAGACGATGAAGTGGATCATCATCCTCGGCGTCGCGGTTCTCGCCGCGATTCTGATCATAGCGGTCGCGAAGTAGGCAGCTCAAGGCGAGCGAGCTCGGCGCAGCCGGGCTCGCTTCGCCCCCGTCATCACACGCTGGTCCCGCAGGTTCACGTACTCATTCGGAGGTGTTCATGAAGAGACACATGCGCGCATCACTGATCGCCGTAGCTGCTCTCTCGCTCGCCGGATCGCCCGCCGCAGCGCAGTCCGCGTTGCAGGACGCGACTCCCCCGGCCGCGGTGAAGCAGGACGGCGCGCGCGCCACGCAGGTCCTTGCGACGGAAGGAGCCGCGCGGCTCGGCATCAGCCGCGCCGAGTCGAAAGCCGAGGCCAAGGCCGCGGCGATGCAGTCGGAAGGGCAGATGGTGCGCTGGATCGTGATCGGCGCGGTCATACTGCTCCTGGTCGTGGTCGTTCTAGCGATCGCGTAACTGATTGGCAGCAAGATCTGACATATCTGCGCCGGGAGGCGTCGCCGTGCAGCAGTCGGCGGCGCCTCTCTCACATCTGACGCAGCCTTCCGGGTTTCGCCTACGGCGGCGTCGGGTAATCCCTGCACGTGGCGTTTCCGCTTGCGCGACAATCCACTCACACATAACGTTGCGCGTCGCCGGCCCAGGTCGGCGAGGCAGACTCGCGCTCGCTTCCGTCTTGGCGGCGACCGCGGCTATCACGCTAACGAGCGAGGACAAATGCGTAGCACGCTGAGAGCAGTGTTGGCGGCTGTTTTTGCCGTATTCGTCGCATCGAGCACTTCCCAGGCGCAACGTCCGATTGAGTTAGGGATGGACGCGACGTTTACCTACTTCGATACCGATCCAAGCGTCACCGCCATTTCGATTCCGGCGGGTCAGTTGCGCGTCGGCTTTTTCTTTTCCGATGCGCTGTCCTTCGAGCCGTCTTTCGGCCTTGAGCGCATCGCTAGCGATGACGCTAGTCTCACGGCATGGAGTGCGGAGGCCGGCCTTCTATGGCACTTCAACCCAGCCTCGGCGGGGACTGTTGTGTACGCACGTCCGTTTGTGGGGATAACCGGTATAAGCGCCGACGCTGACGGCGAGGGCGAGGACGAAACCGATCCGACCGCCGGTATAGGGATCGGCTTGAAAACGCCGCTTATGTTGGGCAATCGTTTCCGATGGCGGTTTGAAGTTGGGTACGCGCGACAATTCAGCAATCCGGATGATGTGAACGCTTATGGCGCGGCGATTGGGCTGTCCTTCTTCACCCGCTGATATCCGAATTGCAATCCAAGGGCCGCGCAAGCGCGGCCCTTGGTGTCCCCGGTACGGGGTGATCTCGGCACGCGACAAAACGCGAAACGGGGACCGACTTCTCTGAAGAAATGCGACCGCGTGATTAGGCGCCGAAGGCCCGGAGGGAGCCGCGCAAACGCGCGGCTTTGTGCATTTTTGACGGATGCCGAGTGACATCGCGAGCGAGCCGACGTGGAAGCCATCTATGGACTTCGGAAACTTCAACATCTTCGCCCGGTACCAGTTCGGTCTCACGAACCTCTCCGACGACAGCACGGAAGACGCGAAGAACCGCGTGATCCAGATCGGCGGGCGCTTTTCCTTCCGCGGGATGTAGTGGGTAACTAGTTTCGCGGTCACTGGCGAGAACAGCCGTCAGAGGTATCTGATGGGAATGCCGCGCCGATTGGCGCGGCATTTCTACATTTATGGAGTCGTTCCGGGAATTCCCCGGGGCGCTGGCTCCGGTGCCGTCGCGCTTTTGTTCAGCGCCGCGTGCGGCCTTCCGCCATCTTGTAGATCATGATGACTCTCCACGAACGGCTTGAGCAGGCACTCGGAAGCAGGTATCGCGTCGAGCGAGAGCTCGGACAGGGGGGGATGGCCGTGGTGTTTCTTGCGCACGACGCCCGGCATGAAAGGGAGGTTGCGGTCAAGGTCCTCCGGCCCGAAATCTCCGCCGAGATCGGCGCCGAGCGCTTCCTTCGAGAGATCAAGCTTGCCGCAGGTCTGACTCATCCTCACATCCTTCCTGTGTACGACTCGGGCGAGGCGGACGGCCTCCTCTTCTACGTAATGCCGAGCATGGAGGGCCGCTCGTTGCGCGAGCGACTCGATCGCGAGCGACAGCTACCGCTCGACGAGAGCCTTCGTATCGCGAGGGAAGTCGCGTCCGCCCTGGATTACGCTCACCGGCGTCGCGTCGTCCACCGCGACATCAAGCCGGAGAATATTCTGCTGCACGAAGGGAACGCGATGGTGGCCGACTTCGGCATCGGCAAGGCGCTGAGCAGCCGCGCTGGGATCACCCAGACTGGAATAGCCGTAGGAACTCCCGCGTACATGAGCCCCGAACAGGCGAGTGGTGACATCGACGTGGACGGCCGCAGCGATTTGTACAGTTTGGGGTGCGTCCTCTACGAGATGCTGACCGGCGAGCCACCGTTCACCGGCGCGACGGCGCAGGCGATCATCGCCAAGCGCTTCGTATCGCCGATCCCGAGCGTCCGCACCGCCCGAGACGTTCCGGTCGAGGTGGATGACGCTCTCAGTCGAGCGCTGTCGCGGACTCCCGTTGACCGCTTTCCCACAACAGCCGACTTCGCCGAAGCGTTGCGACAGATCTCGACTGATGCAGGAAGAGCGCCGGTGCGCGGCCACGAGCCGCAAGCGAGCGCCGACGCCAACAAGGCTATCGCCGTGCTGCCGTTCGCCAACATGAGCGCGGATCCGGAGAATGAATATTTCAGCGACGGGATGACCGAAGAGATCATCAGCGCCATAGCAAAGATTCCCGGGCTTCAGGTGGCGTCGCGCAGCTCGTGCTTTGCGTTCAAGGGAAAGGCGGTGGACACGCGCGAAGTCGGCGAAAAGCTCGGCGTCGGCTCGGTTCTGGAAGGGAGCGTTCGCAAGATAGGAAACAGGATTCGAGTCACCGCCCAGCTCGTCAATGCGCAGAGCGGCCACCATCTCTGGTCGGAGACATACGACCGCCAGCTCGAGGACGTTTTCGAGATCCAGGAGGAGATTTCCCGCGCGATCGTCGAATCGTTGAAGCTCCGCCTGACGTCGAGCAGGGAACAGCTCGTAATCCCGACGAAGAACATCGAGGCCTACACACTGTACCTGAAGGCGCGCTTTTTCTATAACCGGTCCAGCGAGCCCAACCTCCGCAAGAGCATCGATTTCTTCCAGCGCGTGCTCCTGCTCGAGCCCGGCTACGCGCGCGCCTATGCCGGCATGGCGGACTGCTGGTGCCGGCTCGCCGACGACTGGGTTGCGCCGGACGAAGCGTATCCGCAGGCGAAAATGATCGCGATGCGGGCATTGCAGAGCGAGCCTGACCTCGCCGAGGCGATGACGTCAGTCGGAAAAGTACTGGCGTGGTACGAATGGGATTTCGCCGGCGCGGAACAGCATCTGCGCAGAGCGGTCTCGCTCGCTCCGAACGACGCGGATGCTCACTGGGCGTTCGGATCCGTTCTGCCGACTGTTGGGCAGCTCGGCGAAGGGATGGCGGAGATTCGGAAGGCGCTGACGCTGAATCCCCTGGACCCGTGGTACAGCCGGTGGCTCGCGCGGTATCTGTTGTACGCCGGAGACTACTCGGGCGCCATCGCGCAGGGTGAGAAAATCGTGGAGCTGGACGAGAACTTCTTTCTCGCCTACATCGATCTCGGCTCAGCGCGCCTCGCGCAAGGGGAGCCGGAGAAGGCCCTGGAGTGGTACCAGAAGGGTCAGCGGCTGGAGTCGAGCGTTCGATCCTACGACGCATTCATCGTGCGCGCGCTTGCGGAGCTGGATCGCCGCGACGAGGCCGAGGAGATCCTCGCGCGGCTCGAGGAAGAAGGCAGACAGCACTATGTGCGGTGGGAGATTGTGGCGATGGGGTACGCCGCTCTCGGCAAGAACAATGAAGCGTTCGCGTCGCTCGAGCGCGCGTATCAGACCCGGTCAGGCGGACTGATCTATCTGCATCTGGAACCCGGCTACAAGACGTTGCGGGCTGATCCCCGGTACGACGATCTGGTAAGGCGCATCGGACTGAAATAGCCGCCTCTCTCGCCGCGGTGCTGAGCAGAATGGCCGTGACTCCAAACCCCGTTTGGTCTCCTTCCGCGAGTCGGATCGAGCGCTCCAACATGACCGCGTTCATGTTGGCGGTAGCCGAGCGCGGATACATCGCGCCGTTGGGTGCATCGCCCGCCCAGTCGTTTCAAGAGCTGTGGGAGTGGTCGGTGCGCGACCGGCTCGCGTTCTGGAACCTCGTGCGCGACCACTGCGGGCTCGTCTGCGGCGAGCGCACGTGCGCGTCGCACCAGGAAGACGGTTCCGATAGCATCGGTCTCGACCGCATGGCTCCGCCGGAGCCGCCGATGGGGCCGCGCTGGTATCCGTCGCTGCGTCTCAACTTCGCCGAGAACCTGCTTCGCTACGACGATGACCGGACCGCGCTCGTCTTCTGGAACGAGGGAGGCCGCCAGCGCGAGCTGACATACCGCGAGCTGAAGCGCGAGGCCCTGACGATCGCCGCGGCGCTGCAAGCCGCCGGCGTGCGCGCGGGCGACCGCGTCGCCGGCTTCATGCCCAACATGCCCGAGACCGTGATCGCCATGCTCGGCGCCACCTGGATCGGCGCGATCTGGTCCTCATGCTCTCCCGACTTCGGCGCGCAGGGCGTGCTCGACCGCTTCGGCCAGATCGAGCCCAAGGTGCTGTTCTGCGCGGACGGCTACCGCTACGCCGGGAAGGAGATCGACTGCCTCGAGCGCGTGCGCACGATTGCCGACCGCATCCCCTCGATCCAACATGTCGTTGTCGTGCCCTACCGCTCGCGCTCAGTGACTCTGGATGGAATCCGCGCGGCAACGAGCTGGTCGCAGTTCGCAGTGAAGGCCGGCGGGGTCCGGGGGGCCGGCACCGGTGGCGTGGCGAACGACCAAGGAGACCCCGCGCAGTTTGCGGGGGCTCCGCCGGGAGTCTCGCCTAGCCGCCGAGGCCGGCCCCCAGACCCCGCCGGCCCCGCCGGAGGCACGTCCAAGCCAGACCCCGCGCGGATGCCATTCGATCACCCCGTGTACGTGATGTATTCCTCGGGCACGACCGGGCTGCCGAAATGCATGGTACACGGCGCCGGCGGAACCCTGCTCCAGCATCTCAAGGAACACGTCCTGCACACCGACATCACGCGCGACGACAAAGTCTTCTACTTCACCACCTGCGGCTGGATGATGTGGAACTGGCTGGTCGGCTCGCTCGCGGTCGGCGCGACCGTGATCCTGTACGACGGCGCCCCGCTCGCTCCGTCGCCCGCGTCGCTGTGGGACATGGCCGAGCGCGAGAAGATCACCGTGTTCGGCACGAGCGCCAAGTACATCGCGCTGTGCGAGAAGGAAGGGCTCGCGCCCGCGCGCACGCACGATCTCTCCGCGCTGCGCGCCATTCTCTCGACCGGCAGCCCCCTGGCCGCGCACAGCTTCGATTACGTGTACCGCGACGTCAAGCGCGACGTCCACCTCGCCAGCATCACCGGCGGCACCGACATCATCTCCTGCTTCGCGCTCGGTAACCCGATCGCGCCGGTGTATCGCGGCGAGATCCAGACGCGCGGGCTCGGCATGGCGGTGGACGTGCTCGACGAAGACGGCCGGCCGCTGCGCGGCGCTCCGGGCGAGCTCGTCTGCACGAAACCGTTTCCGAGCATGCCCGTCGCGTTCTGGAACGATCCGGACGGGTCGAAGTATCGCGCCGCGTACTTCGAGCACTTTCCGGGAGTGTGGCGGCATGGCGACTGGGCGGAGCTGACGGAGCGCGGAGGGATGATCATCCATGGCCGCAGCGACGCCACGCTCAACCCCGGCGGCGTGCGCATCGGCACGGCCGAGATATACCGGCAGGTCGAGCAGCTCCCGGAGATCGTCGAGAGCGTCGTCATCGGACAGCGCGTCGCCGGCGTGGGCGGCGAGATGGACGAGCGGATCGTGCTGTTCGTGCGGCTGCGTGAGGGAGATCGGCTCGACGTGGCGCTGGAGGACCGCATCCGCCAGCAGATCCGGAGCAACACCAGTCCGCTGCACGTGCCGAAAGTCATCGTGCAGGTCGCCGACATTCCGCGCACGATCAGCGGAAAGATCAGCGAGCTCGCCGTGCGCGACACGATTCACGGCCGGCCGGTGAAGAACACCGAGGCGTTGGCAAACCCAGCGGCGCTGGGACAGTACCGCGACCTTGCGCAACTAAAGCAATAGCCGCCAGGTCAGTCGGCGGCGACGGGAGCGTTGTGAGTTGCCCGTTAACGCGTTGTTCCGTTCTCGCGTTTAGGTCCGCGGGAAGGCCGGCGCCGCGCGGATCCGCCGCACCTGCCGCATGTGGTGGTCGAAGTGCTGCGTGAGAAACGGCAGCATTCCGCGAACGCTCGTGGGCCCGACGATCGGGTGCTTGAACGCCATGTCGCCGAGGTTCTCCTCTGGCACGGTCTCGAGATGGCGCGCGAGGTTCTCGTGCAGCTCACGCCACTCCGACCAGAGCGCGTCCATGTCGGGATCCGCCGCGGGCGTGACGCGGCCCGCCACCTTCTGCGGCACGCGAATGCGGAAGTTCAGCTTCACGACCGCGAGGAACGCGATCATCCCCGCCCATTCGCGCGGAGTGCGCCTGCGCCCGCGTCGCTCCACGCCGGGCTTCATCGCCGCCTTTGTCACTTCGCGCTCGACGTGCAGCACGTGCTGGGCGACTTCCGCGATCGACCACGCGCCTTCCGCGGGCCTGAACCGGAGCTGCGCATCGGACAGCGCCCGCGTCTCGGCCTCGAATGTCGTGCGTCTCGCCAGCAGGCCGTCGAGCTGTACGCGCAATCGCGGCAGCACTATGAGCCCTCGGCGGTGATGGTGCGCATGACCGCGTCACGGTCCAGCGTGATCGCGCGCGCGCTGAAGACCCTGAGCCAGCGCGTCGAGCGATACAGCTGCTCCGACAGCGACGGCAGGTCGATCGTGCCTTTCCAGCCACTCTCGGTGAGCCGCTCCACGCTGCCGTCGCGCCGGACGACGGGCAGGTCGAGGCCGAGCATCTGCGTCTTGAGCGGGAAATCGAGCAGCAGCTCGCCCGGCGCGAGCCCGGCTTCGCGCGCGAGCGAATCCTCGATGGCGACGACGCGCGCGCGGTCCTCCGCGATCCAGTCGCCGAACCCTTCCTCCAGCGTAGCCGCCGGCCATTCCGCGGCGCGCTTGTACAGCCGCCGCTCGCGCAGCGCCGAGAGGATCGGGGAGCGCGCGGGCTCGAGGCGGTGCAGCAGGCCTTCGTCGGTGAACGTACCGAGCTCCTCGGAGCGGATCGCGCCCGAGCGCAGCGCGTCGTCCACGATGCGCTTGTACATGGCGGTCGCGCTGCGCACCGTGTGGTGCCAGTACACGTTGCGGTACATCTGGTACTTGGCGAACAGCAGCGACTCGATGGCCGCGAGCGCCTTCTCCACGACGCCGATGCGCTTGCGACCCGACACCGGATCCGCGACGACGACCATCGAGTTGGTGAGGCGGTCCACGTCCACTTCGCCGTAGGGAACGCCGCACATCAACGCGTCGCGCTTGAGGTACTCGATCTTGTCGAGGTCGAGCGATCCGGAGATGAGTCCCTGGAGCGGGCTGTCGCTCTTGCCCGTGACGAGGGCGTGCACGCGCGCCGGGGCACCCTTGCCGAGCTCCTCGTTCAGCAGTTTGCCGATTTCCCCGCCGGTGATCAACGGTCCCGCGACGTTCTCGTGGTGCAGCGCGCCGATCTCCTCGAGCGCGTGCGAGAACGGGTAGTGCCCGATGTCGTGCAGCAGCGCGGCGGCGTAGATGATCGCGGGCTCGTCGGCCGGCAGGGAAGCCAGCTCGCCGCGCTCCTCCAGCAGCGCGATCGTCCGCCGGGAGAGGTGGTAGGTGCCGAGCGCGTGCTCGAAGCGCGAGTGCGTGGCGCCGGGGTAGACGAGGTACGCGAGCCCGAGTTGCCGCACGTACCGCAGGCGCTGGAATGCCGGCGTGTCCACCAGCCGCATGGTGAACGCGTCCACCCGGATGTTGTTCCAGAGCGGGTCGCGAATGATCTCGAATGTCACACGCGAGAAGTTAATGCTCCTCCGCGGACCGGATGCACGCCACGGTATCTTCCTTTCACGGTTCCCTCGTCAGCGTCACTGAGGTTACGCGGCCGTTGTCGCCCTACCGCGCGCCTTCCTCTCCATGTCGGTTCCGTGGTCCTTCCCCGCAGCACCACCGTACCGCCAGCCGAACCAAATCGACGTGGCAAATACCAGGAATCCGACAACAGTCACTGACGTGCTCAGGGTTTGATCGTGCCGCAACCACCCCAGCGTTCCTAGCAGGTAAGTCCAATCGTGTTCTCCGCCACCTACCAGCGGGAGTTCCTGAGCCCGCGCATCGGCGATGTAGCGCGCGATGTTCCAGCAATTCTGCGCAACCCAAAACAGGACCACAGCGGACGAGAACCGTTCCTGCCGCCTCCAGAAATACCATACGAAGGCGACTGGTACGATCAGTTGGAATAGTGTGCCACCAAGCATCTCGAGGAACTCGCCGAACGGAGCAAATACCAGGTGACCTGTCTCATGGATCGCCAGGTCAACGGAATCGAGCAGGCGGTGTTCGTCCGGCCGCCGGATACACACTACGCCATAGAGGAAGAGGGCAGCAACGCCGACTCGGCGACCAGACAACCAGGCCGGCCACCTAGGCAAGGCAGGAACGTGCAGCACCGGCTTGATGGTCAGGATGCACCCACTCCACGGTGAATGGCACCAGCCAGCTCGGGCGCCAGGCGGCTGCTCGCCAGTGCAGTCGACTATCGAGAGCGGGAGCAGGGGTAGCGGCGAACAGGGTCAGGCCGCGTTGCATGAGGGTGCCTCCGGTCGGGGTATCTTTCGATTGGTACGGGCAGATGAACGGTCCTGTCAACCGGCCGTGCCGCTTGCCGCCCGGACGGACTGCACGCGGCGTGTTTCGAGGAGGAGCCAGCCCGCCGCGAGCAGCAGCAGCGGCGACGAAAGCACGCCCGGTGCCAGCCACTGCCCGAGAGCGGAGACGGTGAGGTGGGCAATAGCGTTCGCCGCATGCACGGCGCCGTAGGCGTAGGCGGCGAAGACGGCCCAGCGACGATGCGGTTGGATCAACGGCGTCATTGCTGCGAGGATGACGACGGCGGCGCAGAGACCGGCTAGCCAGACCGGATAGGAAAAGACAGGTGGGAAGGGAACTCCGCCCAGCCACTCGCGCGCCGCGAGCGCCGAAGGGTTGTACCATGTCAGGAAATCGTGCGTGGCTTCGTCGAACACATGAATTGCGAAGGCTGCCGTGAGGGCGGCCCACGCCAGCGCCCAGCGGTTACGCAGCGCCACCGACCGGAGCGGTTGGCGCGGAGCGATTGATCACGACGGGTTTTCCGGCCTGGACTCTGGCAATGACCGCATCACCCCAAGACCTGCGGATTGAGCTGCCACACAGCGTAGTTGAGCGCGGACGCGAAGCTGACCCATAGCAGATACGGGACGAGCAGCGCGCCCGCTAACGGTCTGATTCGCCAGAAGGCGATCAGGGTTGCGAGGATCAGCGCCCACAGTAACATGACGTCGGCGAAGGCCAACGCGCCACGATGCCAGCCGAAGAACAACCAGCTCCACAGTGCATTGAGCGCGAGCTGTACAAGAAATAGAGTGAGCGCGAATCTGGCTGCGCGAAAGCCGCCTACACGCCAAACCAGCCACGCAGCAATACCCATCAGGGCATATAGCGCCGTCCAAATCGGCCCGAAGATCGAGGGTGGCGGTGCCCAATCGGGGCGGACGAGCTGGGTGTAGAACGGACCAGCCTGAATGGATGCGGCGCCGCCAATGGCCGCAGCGATGAAGCTGACAATGAGCCAGCCTGCAAGGCCAACCATCTGCTGCTGCTTTGTAGGTGGTCCCAAGTGGACTCCGGTCGTGGCCTAACGGATTACGAGCTCACAGCGGCCAGTCGCGCAGAATGCGCTCCGTCTCCTCCGCGTGGGTGCTCTCGTCCCGGACCATGTCTTCGAGTTGTACCACCAACCCCTTGTCGCCGAACTCGTCGGCATCCTTGGCGCGCTGCGTGTAATCGGCGACCGCCTTCCGCTCCGCCTCGAGGACAGCTTGGAGCATCTCCCGATTCGATTTGGCGCCGGGGACCGGTCGTGCGTGGGCAGTCGGTTCCCCGGCCAGCGCTACGATCTTGTTGGCCAGGAATTGAGCATGGGCCTGCTCATCGGCGACCTCCGCGAGGAAGAACTGGGTTAGTTGGGGTCGATAGGGGCCAGTGGCTTTGGCCGCGTAGGTAAGGTACTGAATGATCGCGCCAAACTCACCGGCGAGATCTTCATTCAGGCGTTTGATGAGTTCCTTCTTGTCCACGGAGGCTCCTCGGGCTGTTGCTTCGAGATAGGTAGTTGTCAGCTGTCTAACTACCAATTAGATCGCGGAAGTTGCGAAACATGGTGGAATAGACTGCAGCGGAATGGCAAAGGCTGCAAGAGGTTGCAGTCTAATTTTCCGGCGCTGACAACGGCGGACAGCGCAAGTGCCCGAAACGCAGGCACGTAGCCGCAGCGCTTAAAAGGCTGATGGAGATTAGGCTGCTAGGGGCCTGCTGTCTAACGGTGCCTGAAATGGCCGTCGAGCCGAGCATCGTGAGCCGGTACACGCTGCGTTCATCAGAGCCGGTCGGCCGGGCTCCGCACGCCAAGCCCGCCGCGATGCAGGACGTGCGTGTAGATCATGGTTGTTTTCAGATCGGTGTGGCCCAGGAGCTCCTGGATCGTCCGGATGTCCGCGCCCACTTCGAGCAGATGGGTGGCGAATGAATGCCGCAGCGAATGGCACGTTGCGCGTTTCGCCAACTTGCTTTCCCGTAAAGCGTTCGCGAACGCCCGCTGCACAACGCTCTCGTGCAGGTGATGGCGCCGTCTGATCCCCGTGGCAGCCTCGCGGTACGAGCGCGTAGCGCGAAACACGTACTGCCACGCCCACTTGTTATCCGCGCCAGGGAGTTTCACGCCGAGTGCTCCGGGTAAGGCCGACCCACGAATTCCTGCGGTGAGATCGCGCAGGAACTCCGCGTGCACCCGCGACAAGTGCTTCTGGACCGGACGTGCAGCTACCTGCGGAAGGGGGACCCTGCGGTCTTTGTCGCCTTTGCCAGCCCGGACGGTTATTTCCGCGCGGTCAAAGTCGATGTCCTTGACTCTCAGGGTGACACACTCCAGGACCCGGAGACCACTTCCGTACATCAGCGTCGCGCAAAGCTTGGGCGGGCCGGGCATTCGCGTGAGTATCGCACGCACCTCGGCGGGAGAAAGGACCACCGGCAACCGCCGGCCGCGCTTCGCGCGCACCGCCGCGTCCGCAGCCGGTGACGCACGCTCTCCAGCAGCCGGAACTTTCGCTGGGGCTCCGGTTGACGGCTTAGTTGATTGGCAGGAATTCGCGGGATTGAAGAAGGCGCCACGACCGAATGGTCGCGGCGCCGCTTCATCCCTGCCTAATCCAATCAGCGCGCGGAACCGCAAACCCGCGCGGGCGCGCGAAATCACCCCTCGGGCGGCCCCGGCGTTTCCGGCGCATGAGCCCCGCTGGCCTGACGCGGACCGGCCCTCCGAATCTCATCGCTCACGCCGTTGAACTTCTCGAAGTTCTCCCGGAACATCCCCGCCAGCTTCTTCGCCTGCGCGTCGTACGCGGCGCCGTCGGACCAGGTCTCGCGCGGGTGCAGCACCTCGCGCGGCACACCGGGCACTTCCGCGGGGATCCGCAGACCGAAGATCGGGTCGGCGTCGAACGCCACGTTGTCGAGCTTGCCCTTGAGTGCCGCGTGGATGGTGTCGCGCGTGTGCTGCAACTTCATCCTGTGACCCACGCCGAACGCGCCGCCGCTCCAGCCCGTGTTCACCAGCCACACCTTCGACCCGTGCTTCCGCAGCAGCCCGCCCAGCATCTCCGCGTACTTGGTGGGATGCCACACGAGGAACACCGCGCCGAAGCACGCGCTGAACGTGGCCTGCGGCTCGGTCACGCCCCGCTCGGTGCCGGCGACCTTCGCGGTGTAGCCGGACAGGAAGTAGTACATCGCCTGCTCGGGCGTCAGCAGCGAGATCGGCGGGAGCACGCCGAACGCGTCGGCCGTGAGGAAGATCACGTTCTTCGGATGCCCGCCACGGCCGTTCGGCACCGACTTCGGGATGTAGTGCAGCGGATACGACGCGCGCGTGTTCTCGGTGATGGACATGTCCTCGAACTGCACGCGCTTAGTGATGGGGTCGAGCACCACGTTCTCGAGGATGGTGCCGAACATCTGCGTCGTCCGGTAAATGTCGGGCTCACCCTCGGGCGACAGGTTGATCACCTTCGCGTAGCAGCCGCCCTCGAAGTTGAACACGCCGTCGCCCGACCAGCCGTGCTCGTCGTCGCCGATGAGATGCCGCTCGGGATCCGCGGATAGCGTCGTCTTCCCCGTGCCCGACAGGCCAAAGAACAGCGCGGTGTCACCGCCGTCGCCCGAGTTCGCGGAGCAGTGCATCGACAGCACGCCCTGCTTCGGGAGCATGTAGTTCATGACCGTGAACATGGACTTCTTCAGCTCGCCCGCGTACCGCGTCCCGCCGATCAGGATCATGCGCTCCGTGAGGTTGAGCACGATGAACGTGCCGGTGCGCGTGCCGTGCTTCGCGGGCGTGGCCTCGAACTCCGGCGCGTGCAGCACCGTGAAGTTCGGATCGAACATCGCCAGCGCGCTCGGCTCGGGCCGGATGAACATGTTGCGGACGAACGCCATGTGCCACGCGTGCGGCGACACGTACCGCACGGAGAGCTGGTACGCGGGGTCGGCGCCGCAGTGCAGGTCCTCGACGAACAGCTCGGGCGAGGCGTCGAGATGCTTGCGCACGTCGGCGAGCAGGGCGGTGAAGTGCCGCGGCGAGATCGGCTGATTGACCTTGCCCCAGTCCACGTCCTGCTCGGAAACCGGATCGCGCACCACGAACTTGTCGTTCGGCGAGCGCCCGGTGTGCGGGGCCGTGTTGGCCACGAACGGCCCCATTTCCGCGAACTCGCCCTCGCCGCGCCGCGCGGCCGCGGCCATCAGCTCCGGCCCCACCAGATTCCGGTGGACCTCCCCGGACGGGTGCAGCCCCTGCCCGGACAGACTCTGCCCCCGCTCGCGAATCGTCCCGGCCGCTTTTGGCTTTGTATCGGTCGGCATTCTCTCTAGCTCTCCAGCGTCAGGCCAGCGCGCCCGCCGCCTCTTCGGTATCGGTTCGACCCAGTCTGTCCGGGCCGGTGCGCTCCTGCGCGTCGATCACGGCCACGGCCGACATGTTGATGATCTCCTGCACGTCCGCGCCCTGCTCGAGCACGTGCACCGGACGATTCATCCCGACCAGGATCGGGCCGATCGCCGTGGCGCCGCCAAGATGATTGAGCAGCTTGTACGCGATGTTGCCCGCGCTGAGGTTCGGGAAGATCAGAACGTTCGCGCGCTCCTTCAAAGTGCTGAACGGATACGAGCTCGCTAGAGTCGCCTCGTCCAGCGCGGTGTCGGCCTGCATCTCGCCGTCCACCATCAGCGAGGGATCGCGTTCGCGCAGCAGCGCCACCGCCCTGGCCATCTTCTCCGCTTCCGGGTGGCGAACGGATCCGAAGTTCGAGAACGACAGCAGCGCTATGCGCGGCGTGATTCCGAACGTCTGCACGATCCTGCCCGCCGAAAACGCGATCTCCGCGAGCTGCTCGGCCGAGGGATCTATGTTGACCGTGGTGTCCCCGCAGAAAATAACGTGTTTGTCGAAGACAAGCATGTACAGCCCGCTGACGACGCCGGCCTTGGGGTGCGCACCGATCACCTCGAGCGCGGGACGGATCGTCTCGGGGTAGTGCATGTTGACGCCCGAGACCAGCGCGTCGGCGTCGCCCAGCGCGACCATCACCGAGCCGAAGTAGTTTCCGTTGAACAGCCGCTGCAACGACTCGGCGTGACTCAAACCCTTGCGCTGCCGCCGCTGCCACAGGTAATGCGCGTACTGCTCGCGCCTCGGCGACGTGGCCGGATCCTCGATGACGATCTCGGTGAGCGAAGTGGCGCTCGCCGCCGCGGACGCCTCGATCGCCTCGCGGTTGCCGAGCAGGATCGGATAGGCGATCCCTTCGTCCGCGAGGAGCCGGGCTGCGCGAATGATCTTCGGCTCCTCTCCCTCGGGGAATACGATCCGTTTCGGGTCCTGGATCGCGCGCATCATGATGCCGCGCATCAGCCCGTGCGCGCGGCCGAGCCTCGCCTCGAGCTGGTGGCGGTAGTCGTCGAGGTCGATGAATTCCTTCGCGACTCCGCTCGCGACCGCGGCCCACGCGACCGCCGGCGCGACCCACAGCAGCACGCGGGGATCGAAGGGGAAGGGGATCAGGTATTCGCGGCCGAACTTGACCGAGCGGAGCCCATACAGCCGAGACACGCTCTCCGGCACATTCTCCCTGGCGAGCGCGGCGAGCGCGCGCGTCGCGGCCATCTTCATCGCTTCGTTCACTTCCGTCGCGCGCGAGTCGAGCGCCCCGCGGAAGATGGACGGGAATCCGAGGACATTGTTGACCTGGTTCGGGTAGTCGCTGCGCCCGGTGGCCACGATGGCGTCGGACCGGACAGCGGCGACTTCGTCCGGCAGGATCTCCGGCACCGGGTTGGCCAGCGCGAAGATGATGGGCTGCTCCGCCATGCCCGCGATCATGTCGCCCGTCACGGCGCCGGCGATCGAGAGCCCGACGAATACGTCCGCGCCTTTCAGCGCCTCCGTGATGTTCCGCAACTTGGTCTTGACCGCGAATCGCGACTTGTACGGATCGAGGTCCGTGCGCCCGTCGTGCACCACCCCGTGGCTGTCGCACAGTACGATGTTCTCGCGCCGGACTCCGAGCCGCACGTAGTGCTCCGCTGTCGCGATCGCCGCTGAGCCGGCGCCGGAGAACACCACCCGCACTGATTCGATCCGCTTGTCGGCGATCTCCAGCGCGTTGAGCAGGGCCGCGCCGGTGATGATCGCGGTGCCGTGCTGATCGTCGTGGAAGACGGGGATCTTGAGCGTCTTGCGGAGCGTCTCTTCGATGTAGAAGCAGTCCGGCGCACGGATGTCTTCGAGATTGATCCCGCCGACCGTGGGCTCGAGCAGCTGGCAGAACCTGATAACGTCGTCGGGATCCTCCGATCCGATCTCGAGGTCGAACACGTCCAGATCCGCGAACTGCTTGAACAGGTTCCCCTTTCCTTCCATCACCGGCTTGCCGGCGAGCGCTCCGATGTTGCCGAGGCCGAGCACGGCCGTCCCGTTCGTCACGACCGCGACGAGGTTTCCCTTGGCCGTGTACTTGTACGCGTCCTCCGGCGTCTTTTCGATCTCCAGGCACGGCTCTGCCACGCCCGGGGAGTAGGCGAGCGAGAGATCGCGCTGGTTGTTGAGGGCCTTGGTGGGGACGACGGCGATCTTGCCGGGCCGTCCGGAGGAGTGGTAGTCGAGGGCGTCTTTGCGCTTCATCCTGCGAATCTATCGGCCGCGCGCCCCGCGTGGAACGGAGCCGGCAGCCCGTCCCAACCCGGGCGTGTCGAGCGGGGCAGAATGGATGCCGTCGTCAGCTCACGCAGGCGCTCGCGGCCGCAGCGTCGCGGCGACCGCGACGACGGCCAGCATTAGGCCGCAGGTGCCCACGATCGCCGCCCCCGTCGGCAGATCCATCTGGTACGACGCCCAGAGTCCGAGCAGGCTCGCGACAGCGGCTGTGGCCCATCCGACCACGAGCTGATGGATCCATCGCCGGGCGAGCATCACGCCGCACACCGCGGGCACGATCAGGTACGCAAACGTCAGCAGCACGCCGGCGATCCGCACGAAGCTCACGACGACTATCGCGAACGCGGCATAAAACAGGAAATCCCACAGCCTGACCCGCATGCCCTGCGCGAAGGCCCGCGCCGGATCGGATGAGATGAGCGCGAACTTGCGATGGAACGCGCCGTAGAAAGCGCCCAGCGCGCCGAAGAGGACCACCCGCTGCCCCACTTCGCCCTTCGTGACGTTCAGGATGTCGCCGGTCAGCAGATGCTCGAGCTCCTCCTTTCCTCCGGCCACACGACTGAGGAGGAGAATCACGCCCGCGGCGGCGACGACGAAAGTGATGCCTATGATCGCCTCCTGCGGAACTTCACTCTTGCGGGTACTGCGCGACCAGCTGAAGAAGGCCGCGCCCACGAACGTTACGGCGAGCGAGATCCAGAAGGTGACGCGGTCGTCGAAGTGATAGCCCATGAGCAGCGCCACGCAGGTGCCGAGCGTGGCAACCTGCGCGAGCGCGAGATCGACGAAAATGACCTCCCGCTTGACCACGTGCAGTCCGAGATATGCGAGCAACGGCGGCAGCAGGAGGCATGCTGCCAGCGGCCACTTCATGACTTCCCACGCGATTTGCGCGTTCACTGTCAGCCTCCCCGAAGGGCCGTCGCGAGCGTGGTGACCATGTAGTCCATCATGTCGAAGTACGTCGTGGTGTTCCTGCGCGCGCCCGGCTGCTGCGCGATGTCCAGTACGCGCGCCCCGGTCTGGCGCGCGACCGTCTCGGCGGTTCTCCGATTCTGGTACGGTTGCACGAGTATCACGCGAGCGTTGGCGGCCTTCATTGCGCCGATGACTTGCGCGAGATGCGCGGGGGACGGCGCGATGCCGGGCTTTGGCTCCAGCGTCTCGAGGACCTCCAGGCCGAACCGACTCGCGAAGTACACGAAGTCCTTGTGATAGGTCACGATTTTCGCGCCTCTGAAAGGTGCGAGCTGCCCTTCCCACTGGCGGAGCTTCGCGTCGATCCGGGCCATGAAGCTCGCGAGGTTCGCCCGGTACAGCGCCGCCGACGCGGGATCGGCCTGCGCGAAATGAGTGGCAATGTTGGCGGCGACGACCTTGGCGCTCAGCGGATCGATCAGGAAATGCGGATTCCCCAGGGAATGGACGTCTCCCCGCGACCGATCGAATGTCGTGGGAATCTCGGCCATCCTGATTCCCTGCGACGCCACGACTCTGCCGGGAGCCGTGGACCCGATCTTGGAGTTGCGCGCGCTCTCGAGCAACGGCGGCAGCCAGCCGAGCTCGAGCTCTGCACCGCCTTCGATCAGCACATCAGCGCGATTGAGGGTCACGATGTGGCTGGGCTTGGCGTCGACGTAATGCGGATCCTCCGTCGGCTTCGCCAGCGCGGTCACCTCGACCGCGCTGCCGCCGATCTCCCGCGCGAGCGCCGCGAGATCGGGCGTCGTGGCGACGACGCGGAGCCTAGCGGCGGACGAGGCCGCCGTTCCGGCAAGCGCGATCAGCGCGACTGTCGCGAGCTTGATTGCAGTGAGCTTGTTCATGATGTACCTCTAGAATTTGTGAGAAGCATGGGCGCCGAGCAGGAACTCGAACTGCATCCAGACCGAGTGATCGGTTCCCACGCTCTTTCTGTCATCGTAGTTGTACTGCAGGCGGATCTTCGAGAACTCTGTCGGATACCAGGTCACGTTGGGCGAAAGCCGGAATCGATCGGTGCGCAGCTCGGAGGCGAACGAGGCCTCGTCGCCGGACACGACATCGGCGCGAAGGCCGGCGACGATCCTTGGCCGAATGCCGTACAACAGCTGGCCGTACCAGCCGCGGTCGCGCAGTGTCTCGTTCGGCAAGAGGATCGACGCGTCTTCCGCCGCCTCCCGCTCGGCCGCTTCGTACCGGCGGGCGAGCCCTTCCACCTGGAGCGACACGAAAGGAAAACCCTGCTGCGCCGCGGCCGGCTTCCATTTGTAGTAGGCGTCGACGCCGAAGATCCGGGTCCTGGCTGACGGTCCGGAATTATTCGGCCCCAGCGCAGCGGACACGCCGAACAGCAATGTCTGGGTCCCGGTCAGCTCGAACGAGCTGACGATGCGCGGCACGATCAGCATGTCCCCCGGCGACTCTACCGCCGGCCCCGGTACGACGCCCCCGTGAATCTCCGGGGACTCCTCGGACTGGAAGCTGAAAGTCGTTCCACCGACGCTGTTCATGACGCCGAGCATCGCCTCGGTATAGAACGGCGTCGGCGCGAGCCACGAGAGTCTCATGCCCTGGCTGCGAAGTCCCTCCGGTCCGAACATCCGGTTGAGCACGAGGGGCTGATCGACGAAGGCCCAGGAATGCGGATGCTGCGGATTCTGCCGGCCGAACTCCGTGAAAAACTGGCCGAGCTTCAGCTGCAAATTCGCGGGCAGTGACGTTGTGAGGAGGTAGGCCTCCTCCAGCTCGACGCCGGTTTCACCACCTTCGTCGAGCTTGAAGACGATATTGCTGAAGCCTTTGAAGTACGGGTCGACCGCACCGTCCAGCGTCAGCTCGGTGTTGGGGATCGTGAACCCGCGGACGCGCGGATCGTGGTCACCGAGCTGTAGCGACGGGACATCCGGCTCCGTGGACCAGCCGGCGTCCACCAAGGCAGTGAAGCCGATGTTCATGTACATCGCAGCGCGAGCGGTCGCTGACGGCTGCTGCACCGTACCCGGCGTGGTGGCAGTGGTGTCGGGAGTCTGCTGGGCAGTGAGCTGAGCGGCGCACAGCATCGCGGCGACTGAGAGATTCGTAGTCGTTGCCAACAATCGCATTTGTGGTTCTCCTGAACTGAGCTTTCGCCGGGAGCGAAGTGCTCCGGCGTCCGTCAAGCGCTCAGGTCAGGGGGTGCGCGCGATTGGAATGCGTGGGGGGAGAGCGAGCGGGCGGCGAGCGCGCTGGCCGCTCCGGGCTGCGCGACAGCCGAGCGGGCGGCGATCGACGGCGGGGCCGGGCTCTTCGCGGCGTTGGTAGACAGGTGACGGCAGACGATGCACTCGTCGACGTGGGCGGCGCTGCACTTGCTCCCGGATGTCTCCTCGACATGGGCCGGTGCCCCGAGCCCGGTGCTCGCCGTCGCGTGCGCAACGCTCAACGCCACCGGCAGCGCAAGCTGGACGGCGGCGAAAAGGATGGTGAGCGTTCGGCGACGGAGTGCGATAAGGCTCATGTCCGCGGAAAGATACCGACCGCTGCGGTGGATGCGGTCGTTCAGGATTCAAAGCCCGGGAAACAACCGGGGCGCTGCAACTCCCACACCAATTAAACCCCGGCAGCGAGGAATTTGTTCGACTCCCGATCCAGAGCCGCGTTCCCTAGGGCGCCACGGCCTAGATTTCACGATCCACCAGCAGCGATCTCGGAGGACACAATATGAGTCGACGCCTGCTGCGCCAGTTCGCCCGAGCCGTTGGAGCCGCCTCGTGTCTGCTCCTCCTGAGTGGCTGCCGCGACGAGTACAAGTTCTACGGCATTCCGCTCAACCCCATGGTGACCGCGCCCATCGAGCCGCTCGTACGCGACGACAGCTCGCGCTTCTCGATCGGTGCCGAGCGGGGAAGGGCCTCGCTGGTCTTCTTCGGCTACACCAACTGCCCGGACATCTGTCCCACGACGCTGGCCGACTGGACGCGGGTGAAGGAGGCGCTGGGCAGCGCGGCGCTGAACGTGAACTTCGTGTTCGTCACGATCGACCCGGAGACGGACACTCCCGAGGTGGTCGAGCAATATCTGGCGAAATTCGACACCGCCTTCGTGGGCCTGACCGGCTCCCCCGACCAGATCGCCACGGTCGCGCAGGGTTTCGGCGTGACGGCCTTCGCCGAAGGAACGCTGCCGTCAGGCCACACGGCCATGGCGCACCCGAGCCGCGTTTATCTGGTGGATCGCCGCGGGCGGATCCGGTTCGTGTTTCCCCCGGGCTTGAGACCGGAAGAGATCGCCGAGGACGTGCGGCACGTTCTGTAACTCTATAAAACTCCTCAATTCAGTCCGAGCGCTTCCGTGCGCGCCGAGGGGCGCCGGCTTACTGCCGGCCACGCAGCCAAGTCAGCGGATTTACCGCCGGGCCGCCGCGGCGGATCTCGAAGTGGAGATGGGGAGGAAATGTCGGGTCGGTGGCACCGACCGTACCGAGGACCTGGCCCTTCGTCACGCGCGCGCCCTTTCGCACGCTGATGCTGCGAAGCGAGCCGTACACGGAATAGTCGCCGCCGCCGTGCTCGACGATCACGGTGTTGCCGTACGTACCCATGACTTCCGCTAGCGCGATGGTGCCTGAGGACACCGACTTAACCGCCGTGCCGTCGTCGGCGGCTATGCCGATTCCGTTCCAGCGCGTGGTCGTGTTGTTGGGATTAACCACGCGGCCGAAGTTGTACAGGATGTTGCCTTCCACCGGCCAGTCCAGCTGGCCGAGATCGGCGGTGCGAATGGTGCTGGGCGCGCGTGTCGCGCCCGTCCGCGCCGCCGCCCGCCGGCGCTCCGCCTCGAAGTTCTCGATGACGCTCGTCAGGCGGCGCGCAGTCCGCTCGAGCTCGGCGAGGCGCTGCCTCGTGCGGCGCGTGTCCGCCTGCACGTTCCGCAGCGCCTGCCGCTCGCGCTCCTGCAGCCCGGCGATCCGCTGCTCCTCGTCGGCCTTGTCCAGCATGTTCTGGCGCACGTCGCCCTGGAGCCGCACCAGCTGCGCGCGGTTGTCCCTGATGCGCCGCTGCAGGTCGTCCACGCGGCGCACCAGCGCGCGATCGCGCTGCGCGAGGAGGTGCAGGTACTTGTAGCGCGCGATCAAGTCCCCGAACGACTGCGCGGAGAGCAGGACTTCCGCCGTGAACAGCGGGCCGCGCTTGTAAATGTCCGCCACACGCTTGCGAAGGATGGCGTGCTTGATCGCCGCCTCGTCCTCGGCCCGCACGAGGTTGGTGGTGGTGGTCCGGACCTCCTCGGTGATCGCGATGAGCTGCCGGTCGAGCGACTGCACGACGCGCCTGGTGGCCTCGCGCTGCCGCGTGAGGAGCTGGACTTCGTCCGTGAGGTTGTGCGCGGTGCGCTGGAGCCCGGCAATCCGCCGCTGCAGCTCCTCGCGCTCGCGGCGTACCCGCTCCAGCTCGTCCCGCTGCGCCCTGAGCCGCGCCTCGGTGGTCTGCGGCTGTTGTTGGGCGTGGACCGCCGTTGCCGCGCCGACGGAAAGCCAACAGCCAACAGCCAACAGCCAACAGCGCTTCATACCTCGTTCAGGTGCCGGCCTACCGAGAAGAGGCTCCCCAGCAATCCGATGAGCGCGCCGGCGATCACGCCGACGGCCGCCACGCGCGCGTCGAAGAACTCCGTCTGAATCATGTGGCGGGTGATCGTCTGGGCGGCGAACCACGTCATGCCCAGCGCCAGCAGGCCGCCGAGCACTCCCTTCACGAACCCGTCGATGAGGAAGGGCATGCGCACGAATCCGTCGGTCGCGCCGACGAGCCGCATGATCGCGATCTCGCGGCTGCGCGCGAGCACGGCCGTGCGTATCGTCGCGCCGATGATGATCACGGCCACGAGCGCGAACGCCGCGCCGAGCGCGAGCCCCGCGAACGTCGCCAGCGTGCGCAGCCGGTACAGCTTCTCGACCCACTCCTGGCCGTAGCGGACGTCGTCGACGAACTCGTACGTGCCGGCCCGGTCGGCCACCGACTTCACCGTCGCCGGGTCCCGGAACCCGGGGCGCAGGCGGATGTCCATCGATCCGGGGAGGAAGCCGCTCTCGAACACGTCGCTGAACTCGCGCAGCTCCTCCTTGGCGCGCACCAGCGCGTCATCCGGCGACACGTAGGTGACCTGCTGCACCTCCGGAAACGAGCCGATGTCGCCCATCGCGGTCGCGATGGCTTCCGGCGACGTCCCGTCGGCGACAAACGCACGGATCTCGACCCGCTCCTCGACCGCCTGCAGCGCGTTGCGGATATTCAGCGCCACCAGCGCGAACAGCCCGAAGGCGAACAGCGAGAACGCGATCGTGACGATGCCGAGCACGCTCAGCAGCGGCGATTTCCGGAAGCCGGTGAACGCCTCGCGCGTCGCGAGCCTCACGGCGCGCCTCCGGCCGCTTCAGTCGGCGGGGGCTCGGCCGAGTCGTACACGATGCGTCCGTGGTTCAGCTCGATCACGCGATAATCGGTCCGCCGCACCAGTTCGAGGTCGTGCGTCGCCATGAGGACGGCGGTGCCGGTCGAGTTGATGTCGCGCAGCAACTGAAAGATTCCGCGCGTCGCGCGGTCGTCCAGATTTCCCGTCGGCTCGTCGGCGATCAGCACGAACGGATCGTTGACCAGCGCGCGCGCGATCGCGACGCGCTGCTGCTCGCCGCCGGACAGCTCGCGCGGAAACGAAGTGGCCTTCGATGCCAGTCCCACCTGCGCCAGCACGCGGTGCACGCGCGGCTGGATCGCGGCTTTCGGCGTGTCGGTGACCTCCAGCGCGAACGCGACGTTCGCTTCGGCGTTGCGATCCTCCAGCAGGCGGAAGTCCTGGAACACTATCCCGAGCTTGCGGCGCAGCTTGGCGATCTCGCGGCGCGACGCTCCCCGCGCGCTCAGGCCGCTCACGCGCACGTCACCGTGGCTGAGCTTCTCCTCCATGTACGCCAGCTTGAGGATCGTGGACTTGCCCGAGCCGCTCGGCCCCGTGAGAAACGCGAACTCCCCCTTCCGCACGTGGAAAGTGATGTGGCTGAGCGCGATGCCGGTGCGTGGGTATTCCTTGCCGACGCCCTGAAACCTGATCATTCAGGAAAGCGCCTGAGCGAGATCCGTGATCAGGTCCTCGACGTCCTCGACGCCGATGCTCAGCCGGACGAATCCGTCCGGGATACCCATCTCGGCGCGCTCCTCGGGCGTCATGCGCGCGTGCGACGAGAAGCGCGGCTCGATGACCAGCGAATCGACGCCGCCGAGGCTGGCCGCGTGGGTGAACAGCTTGAGCTTGCGGAGGAACGCGTCCGCCGCGGGCGCGCCGCCGGCCAGCTCGATCGCGAGCATCCCGCCGAACCCCGACAGAATCGCGCGCGCGATCTCGTGATCGGGGTGCGACTCGAGCCCGGGATAGTGCACCGCCGAGATCGCGCGCTGCTTTTCGGCCCAGCGCGCGACTTGCAGCGCGCTCTCGTTCTGCTGCCGCACGCGCACGCCCAGCGTCTTGAGGCCGCGCGAGAGCAGCCAGCACGCGAACGGGTCCGGCGCCTGGCCCCAGTACTTCACCTTGTCGCGAACCTCGTCGACGAACGACGCGGAGCCGAGCACGACCCCGCCGAGCACGTCGTGGTGGCCGTTGAGGTACTTGGTGGTCGAATGGATGACCACGTCGGCGCCGTGCTCGAGCGGCCGGAAGTTGATCGGGCTCGCGAACGTCGAGTCGATCACCAGCGCAATCCCCTGCGCGTTGGTGTAGCCGCGGATCGGCGCGAGGTCGATGACGCGGCACGTCGGATTGACGGGCGTCTCGAGGAAGATGGCGCGCGTCTCCGGCCGCGCTTCCTTCCGCCACACGCGCGGGTCGGACGGATCCACCAGCGTGACCTCGATGCCGAGCCCGCGCAGCTCGGTGGTGAAGAGATGGTGGGTCCCGCCGTAGATCCAGGCGCTTGCGAGGAGGTGATCGCCGGGGCGGAGCAGCGCCAGCATCGCGCAGGCCGTGGCGCCCATCCCGCTGGACGTGACCACCGCCGCTTCCGCGCCGTCGAGCAGCGCCAGCGTGCGCTCCAGCGACTGGATGTTCGGCGTGTTGCCGTAACGCGCGTACTTGAGCGACTCCGTGCCGAAGTCCTGCACGTAGTTGACGGACTGCACGAGCGGCTCGCCCACGGGCGAGTCCGCCTCACGCCGCTTGGTGTCGCCGTGGATGGCCAGCGTCGCGAGGCCGCGGGGCCGGTCCAGCTCCGGTCCGGTCAGGCCCTGCTCCGGTTGCGAGGTGTGTCGAGATCGGGTTTGGACACGCGGATGTACTCCGAGATTGAAAGTCCGGCGATGTCGCGCGCGAAGACGTCGCCTTCCGGAATGGAGTCGTCGATCTCCAGCTCGGCCAGCTCGTGCCGTCTGGGGCCGAACACCCAGACGAGCTCGCCGTTCTCCACCAGGCGGATCAGCGCGTCGGACGCGCGCATCCAGATCTTGGGCCCGCGCTCCGGGTCCCCGCGGCGCGTGGCGACGTAGCGCGTCACCCGGAGATCGCCCTCCCTCGTGCGCAGGTTGCGAATCGTCGCCGGCCGCATCCCCAGCATCAAGATACCGGGCGCACCGCCACGTAGCCCGCCTCGGTGCGCATCAGCAGCCGGCGGCGGCGCAGGTCCTCGAGCAGCGCGCTCGCTTCCTCGCAGGAGATGCCGACGGTGGCGGCGATCTCGTCGGCCGGCCCGCCGCCGCAGTTGAACACGGCTTCCCACGCCTCGCGGCCGGCGGGATCGATGTCGCCGAACAGGCGCACGTCGTCCGCGCCCCGGTCGTAGACCAGCGCCAGCCCGTGCCGCTCCAGCACGGTCTCGATGGCGTCCAGGTGAGAGTCGGTCATTCCCCTGAATACGAAATACACGTCCTGCCGCTCAGGGTTCGCGATGCTCGAGAGGAGCAGCTTCGCGACTATCTCGTCGGCGCAGGAGAAGTCGAGCGCGCCGACGTGGGAGAAGTCGATGATGGTGAGGGCCTGCGGGCCGAGCTGGCCGAGCTGGAGCTCGATCTCGGTGCGGACGGCGGCGCCTGTCGGGCGGGTCACGAGATTCGAGTACAGCGCGCAGACGCTGCGCTTCAGAACCGAGCTGAGGTCGATGTGGTTGACCATGCTACGCGACCCTCTGCGGGATCGTGATCTGCAGCTGCGCGCCGGGAAAGGGGGACAGCCCTTCCTCGCGCGCCATCTCGTCCGGGTCCCAGTCGGGAACGCTCGCGACGATCCGCGCGGTGCCGCTCCGCACCGAGAGCTTGCCATCCCAGTGGCTGACGAACTTCCGCATCCCGGCGAAGCCCTGGCCGCGTCCCTTGTCGGTGAAGCGGCTCACTCCGTTGAGCACCGCGTCCTCGAGCGCGATCGCGTCGTTCCAGCGGTCGCGCAGCCGCCGGGCCGGCGAGCTCTCCAGCGATTGGCGGAAGCCGACTCCGGCGTCGCACACGGCGATCACGACGACGCGGCGCCCGTTCAGGCGCTGCTGCCAGGTGTAGGTCTGCACCGCCACCCAGCCGCCGCAGCCGGCGTGCTCGATGATGTTCTGGCACGCCTCGGAGAGCGCCATGGTGAAGCGCATGGTCGAGCTGGAATCGAGGTTCAGCTTGCCCATGAGAATCTCCTGCGCCTTCTTCTGGATCCTCTCGACGACGTTGTGCACGTCCGCACTCTGGACGATCGGAGTGATCTCGAGCAAAACGTCGGACTCGCGGTGCGGCGGGGAGCGTTGCGCCTTGCCGTGGAACTCGTACAGCTCTTCCGCGTGCTTGTAGAAGTCCGTGCGGGCCCAGTACGAGCCGGTCGTCTCCGATTCGGGCGGGTAGAACCCGGGCCGGTCCGGCCGCGACTGGGCCAGCGTCAGCAACGCCGTGAGCCCGTACGGGGACGCCCAGCGCGTGTGGCGGGCGTCGACGATGATCTTGTCGTCGGCGGGGAGAGGGGCCAGTTGATCGAGAACCTGCTCAAAAGTCTTGTCATCCAGTGTAGGTGGGACATTGATCAGAGTTGTCACCGGACGCTGAGTTCCCCCCTCAAGTGATTCGCAAGGCCGGTCGCGCCCTTGTGATCGACATTTCTCGCCGCCGCCACCATCGCTCTCCCGATTGCTTCGATGAATGTGTCGCCGGCAAGAAGACGGGAGAAATATGTCGCTCCCCACACATCGCCGCACCCCGTAGGATCGCCATTTTTTTCTCTGCTCGCCGTTGCGGAAATTTTCGCGGTGCGAATCGCGCCGGTGTGGGGAACCATATTGGCGCGAAGCTTTGTGAGATCGGAGATGCGCTCGAAGCCTGGCGCGGCGAAGTAAATGACGCCGCGGCTCCCCGCGGTGAGCGCCAGGAACTGCACGCCGGCTGCAAACGCCGACGCGGCCAGCGTCATCGGATCCGGCGCGAGCAGCGCGGCCTCCTGCTCGTTCACTTGCAGGATGTCGAAGCAGCCGTACCACGCCGTGGCATTCGGCAGCGGCTGGGGAATGCGCATTCCGTCCGGGCTCGTCGCCAGCAGCAGCGAGTGCAGATCGCAGTAGATCGGGCCGGAAAAGTTCTGCCGGATGAGCTGCGCCGTCTCCAGGTCCAGCTCGAAGCCGCTGATGAGATTGACGTACAGCGCGTCCAGGTCCTTGAGCAGCGGCTTGAGCCCGAGCCAGTGCCACGTCGGGACTCCGCCCATGAGCTGCTCGCATCTCTGCTCAGCGCTCGTGTAGCGGAGTACGACGCGGTTGTTCGGGTGCGGCACCTCGATCGGCGCCGCGTCCGGCGCGATTCGCCGGAGGCGCGAGAGGAACTCGCGGGCGTGCGCGGCCATGTCGTAGCCGACCTTCACCAGCGGAACCACTTCCCAGTCGGGCGGCAGCGCGGCGTCGAGCGCGCTCAGCGCGTAGGTGATCCCGCCCCACTCCTGCACGGGAGTGTCGCGCGGGTCGCGGCCGTGAATCTCGTCCCACACGAAGCTGCCGATGACCCCGACCCGCCGCGGGGCCATTACACCTTCCCGAACGTCTGCGCTTTGAAGGTCGCGACCGCGCCGACGACGCCCGCGGAAAGGGGGAGCATTCCCGGCACGATCTCGCACGCGTCCACCGCCGTCTTGAAGGCGCGGCGGCGGACTTCGCTCCGCAGCGGCTCGAACAGCGCGTCGCCCGCCTGCGTGACGCCGCCGGCGATGACCACGATGTCCGGATTGAGGATGTTGATCAGCGTGGATATGGCCGTACCGAGGATGCGAGCGGTCTCGCGCACGACCTCGAGCGCGATCGGGTCGTTCTGCTTGGCCGCCTCGTACACGGTCTGGGCGGTGATGTTGGCGGGGTCGCCGCCGGCGAGCGCGAGCAGGGTCGAGCCCTCTCCGTTCGCCAGCGCTTCGCGCGCGCGGATGGCGATCGCGGTGCCGCTCGCGTACGCCTCGACGCAGCCGTAGTTGCCGCACTTGCACAGGCGGCCGTTGGAGTCGATGGTGGTGTGGCCGATCTCCCCAGCCGCGTCCGACGATCCATGGTACAGCTGGCCCTCGATGATGAGGCCGCCGCCGATGCCCGTGCCGATCGTCATTCCGACGACGTTGCGGTGACCTTTAGCCGCGCCGCACCACCACTCGCCGAGCGTGGCGCAGTTGGCGTCGTTGTCGAGCGTGGCGAGCATTTTCACGCGGGAGCCGATCTCGTCGCGCAGCGGGAAATCCTTCCAGCCGAGGTTGGGCGAGACTATCACCAGGCCGCGCTCGCGGTCGAGCGGTCCGGGCGAGCCGATGCCCACTCCGAGAAAGTCTTCCCGCGTCGCGCCCGTATCCGCCATGACCTCGGCGATGACGTCCTCGACCATGCCGACGATTCTGTCCACCACCGCGGCCGGTCCCTCTTCGCCGCGCGTGGGGAGCGACCGCATGGCCAGCTCCGAGCTCCCGTCTTCCGGCATGGCGCCGACGACGATGTTGGTGCCGCCGAGGTCGACGCCGACGATGTAGCGCTCGCGGACGGACATGCTAGCTGTTGGCTGTTGGCTGTTGGCTGTTGGCTAACCGCTCGTCGGCTACGGTCTCGACGAGCTGCGCGACGTGCTCCGGGGAAAGGTCGCGCATGCACCGCCAATGGCCAAGCGGACAGCGGCGGGGGCCGTGGCGGTGGCAGGGGCGGCACGCCAGGGAATCGAGGCCGGCGACCGCATTGCGCGAGGCGAGCGGACCGAAGCCGAAGGCGGGGACCGTGGGGCCGAACACGGCCACCGTGGGCGTGTTCATGGCCGAGGCCAGATGGAGCGGCGCGGAATCGTTGGTGACGAGCGCCGCGGCGCGTCCGATCAGCTCGGCCGAGCCGAGCAGCGACAGCCGGCCGGTCGCGTCGCAGATCTCGACTGCCGCTTCGTTGCGGATCGTGCGCGCGGCGTCCTGCTCCGCGTCGCTCCCGACAATGGCTACACGGAAGCGCGCCGCGAGAATGCGCGCGAGCTCGGCGAAGTACGGCCAGCGCTTGGTGGCCCAGGTGCTGCCGGGAGCCAGGACTACGAGTGACTGGTGACTAGTGACTAGTGACTGGTGACTGCCCCGAGGCGCCGGCTTGGACGGCGCTCGACCCAGCAGAACGTCGACGGCCTCGCGTTCCTTTTCTCCGGGGTAGAGCGCGGGGCGGATATTCGGCGCCGGGGCTGCGCCCGGTTCGTTCCAGGCGGCGAGCGACCAGAGCCGCTCGGCGTGATGCTGGTCCTCGCGGTAGGGGATGACCCTGGTGTACAGCGCGCGACCGGCCGAGGTACTGAAGCCGACGTACTCCCCGGCTCCCACGAGGCGCGCGGCCATCGCGCTCCGGATCGATCCCTGGGCGAGATACGCCGCGTCGTAGCTCACGGGGTGCATTCTGCCCTCGTCGAACAGCTCGCGCGTCGAGCGCGCCGCGCGCCAGAGGCCGACGGGCCCGCGGTCCGCGCCGCGCTTGTCGTACAGGATCACGCGGCGGACGGCGGGATTGTTCGCGAGCAACGTTCCCGTGATCGGCGTGGTGAGTACGTCCACCGGTCCCCGGCGAGCCAGCTCCGCGATCAATGGCGTGGTCAGCACCATGTCGCCAATGAAGCTCGTCTGCACGACCAGTGACGTCATCTAATCGACTTGGAGCACCGCCAAAAAGGCTTCCTGCGGGATCTCGACCGAGCCCACCTGCTTCATCCGCTTCTTTCCTTCCTTCTGCTTCTCGAGGAGCTTGCGCTTGCGGGTGATGTCCCCGCCGTAGCATTTGGCGAGCACGTTCTTCCGCAGCGCCTTCACCTGCGTGCGGGCGATCACCTTGGTGCCGATCGCCGCCTGGATCACCACCAAGAACAGCTGCTGCGGGATCAGCTCCTTCAGCTTGTCCGCGATCTTCTTCCCCCACTCGTACGCCTTGTCGCGGTGGATGATCACCGAGAACGCGTCCACCGGGTCGCCGTTGATGAGCATGTCGAGCTTCACCAGATCGCTCGCGCGGTAGTCCAGCACGTCGTAGTCCAGGCTGGCGTAGCCGCGGCTGATCGTCTTCAGCCGGTCGTAGAAGTCGAGGATGATCTCCGCCAGGGGGAATTCCCAGTCGAACTCGACCCGGGCGTGGTCTATGTAGCTCATCGTCCCATAGATGCCGCGCCGCTCGGTGCCGAGCGTCATGATCGGCCCGATGTACTCCGCCGGCGCGACGATGCGCGCCTTGACGTACGGCTCCTCGATTCGCTCGACGGTCGAGAGCGGCGGCATCAGCGCGGGGTTCTCCAGCAGCAACATGGACCCGTCGCCGCGATACACGTGGTACTCCACGTTCGGCACGGTGGAGATGAGGTCGAGATCGAACTCGCGCTCGAGCCGCTCCTTCACGATCTCCATGTGCAGCAGGCCGAGGAAGCCGCAGCGGAAGCCGAAGCCGAGCGCGGTGGACGTCTCGGGCTCGAAGAAGAGCGAGCCGTCGTTGAGGTGCAGCTTGTCGAGCGCGTCGCGAAGCTGCTCGTAGGCCTGCGTGTCCGTCGGGTACATCCCCGAGAACACCATCGAGCGGACTTCCTTGTAGCCGGGGAGCGGCGTCGAAGGGTGCTCGGCGTCGAACACGGTGTCGCCGACGCGCGTCTCCTTCACGTGCCGCACGTTGGCCACGACGTAGCCGACCTCGCCGGGCCCGAGCCTGTCCGCCTTCACCTGGCGGAGCTGGTAATACCCGACTTCCGCGACCTCGTACGTCTCGGTGCCGGCGCCGAACGCGATGTGCATCTTCGGCTTCACCTCGCCGTCCACCACGCGGATGCTGGGGATCGCGCCGCGATACTTGTCGTAGTACGAGTCGAAGATCAGCGCGCGCAGCGGTCCCGCCGGCCTGCCCTTCGGCGCGGGAACTCGCCGGATGACTTCCTCGAGCAGCTCCGGCACGCCGATCCCTTCCTTGGCGCTCACCTGCAGCACGTCGTCCGGATCCACGCCCAGCAGCTCGACGAGCTCGGCGCGGCGCCGGTCGGGCTCGGCGCTCGGAAGATCGATCTTGTTGAGCACGGGGACGATCGTGAGCCCCGCGTCGAGCGCGAGGAACAGGTTGGAGATCGTCTGCGCCTGCACGCCCTGCGACGCGTCCACGACGAGGATCGCGCCCTCGCACGCGGCGAGCGAGCGGGAGACTTCATAGGTGAAGTCCACGTGGCCCGGCGTGTCTATGAGGTTGAGCTCGAAAGCCTCGCCGTTCCGCGCTTTGTACTGCATGCGCACGGCGTTGAGCTTGATGGTGATGCCGCGCTCGCGCTCGAGGTCGAGCGTGTCGAGCACCTGCGCCTTCATGTCACGCTTGCCGAGCGTGCCGGTGGCTTCGATCAGCCGGTCGGCGAGGGTGGATTTCCCGTGATCGATGTGGGCGACAATGCAGAAGTTTCTTATATGGTCGAGCTGGACGGAGTCGGCCACGGGGCTGATTTGCGGGACTTTGACGGGGAAGGGTTGAAATATAGAGTCCGAGCGGGGGCTCACCGGAATCCAAGTTTGGAGTGTGGCAGTTTGGAGTGGGGCAGTGAGGAGAAACACTGCAGAGATTCGATTGGACGAGTCGTAGCTGGATGGTGTTTGTTCTGCTGATTCGCGGCTACTTGCGAGATGCAGGATCACCGGAAGCTGGACGTGTGGGCGAGGGCACATGCGCACTGCATCGCGGTTCGGCGCGCGACCGGGGCTTTTCCGCGAAGAGGTTATGCACCTCTGCACTCGCAAACGACGCGCGCGGCAGAGTCGATCCTCTTCAACATCATCGAAGGTTGCGGGACGCGTACGCCAAAGGACTTCGCCAAGTTCCTGGACAGCAGTATCAAGTCGTCCAAAGAGCTCGAAGGTCAGCTCGATCTCGCCAAGGACTACGGAGTAATGAAGCTGCGGGAGTGGGAGCGCCTGGCCCGGGAAACGGTTGAGATTCGCCGGATGCTCTGCGGGCTGCGAGCGACGGTTCTGCGGAAGTCCGCTACGACTGCCTGACTTTCCCCTCCAAACTGCCCCACTCCCAACTTGGATTCCGGCAGTCGAACACCCAGGAGCATAGTTACCTTGCGGTGCCCCAATGCCATTGCCGCTGTTGTTGTCGGCGGTCGAAGGGCTTCCGTCCTTCACGGAACTCCTCGACCGCGTCCCACCCCCGGGCCTTTCCGCCCGTGTCGCCGGCCTGCATGGCTCGAGCGACGCCGTCCTGGTCAGCGCGCTGTCGCGCCGGCTGGAGCGGCGATTATTTGTCGTTGTCTGCGAAGCCGTGCCGGAGGCGGAGCGGTGGCTCGCCGACATGGGCGCGGTCGCCGACGGTGAATCGGTCGCGTTCTATCCCCCGCGCGAGGCGTTCGGCGAAGCGGAGCCGCACGCCGAAGTCGCGGGTGAGCGGGTCGAGACGCTGGAGCGCATGGCGCGCGGCGGGATTCGCGTGCTGCTCACCACGGCGCGCGCGGTCATGGAGCGCACCCGGCTCGCGCGCGCGCTGTCCGCCGCCAGGCTCGAGCTCCGGAAAGGCGACGTTCATCGTCCGACGCAGCTGATCGAGCACCTGGAGTCTATCGGCTTCGAGCGCGTGGACATGGTGGACGACGTCGCGCAGTTCAGCGTGCGCGGCGGGATCCTCGACATCTACGGCTTCGGCATGGCCGAGCCGGTGCGGCTGGAATTCTTCGGCGACGAGATCGCCGAGCTGCGGCATTTCGACGTGGGCTCGCAGCGCTCGACGCGCGAGGCGGAGCTGGCGCTCGTGCTGCCGGTGGACGGGCAAGTCACCACCACGACCGAGGAATTCGAGCGGATCTCCATCGCGGACCTGTGGCCGCCGGACACGGTCGTCGTGTACCCCGAAGGCACGAAGCTCGACGCCGAGCTGGCGCGCACGTGGGACGAGGCGCAGCACCACATCGATCTCGCCCGCCGCCGCGGCGAGGACGCGCCCGACAGGGAAGAGCTGTACGACCGGCCGGAGGACGTGACGCGGCGGCTCGCGTCGTTCGGATCCGTCGCGCTGCACTCCGCGGCGAGCGACGGCGAGGACATCGTCTTCCCGATCCGCGCTCCCGAGGCGATCGCGCGCGACATCAAGCAGCTCCGCCGCACGGTCCGCGACGGCACGCCCACGGTAATCCTGTGCGACAACGCGGGGCAGGCCGAGCGGCTGGAGGAGCTGCTCGACGACGGGCCGGGGCCGCCGTCGCCCGCCGCGCTCGCGATCGGCGTGCTGCACCGGGGATTCGTGGTCCCGCCCCGCGGAAGCGATCCGGGTCTTCGCGTGCTCACCGACCACGAGATATTCAGCCGCGAGCGGCGGATCCGGCGCGCGCGAAAGTATTCCGGCGGCAGCGCGTTCGACTCGGGGGCCGCGCTCAAGCCGGGCGATTACGTGGTGCATCTCGAGCACGGCGTCGGGATCTACCGCGGCATGGAGAAGCTGTTCGTGCGGGAAAGCACCGTCGAGGTCGCGGTGATCGAGTACGCCGGCGGCGACCGGCTCAACGTGCCGCTGTACAAGATTGACCAGCTCGAGCGGTTCCGCGCCTCGGACGACATCGACGGCGACGCGGCGCCGCCGCACCTGCACAAGCTGGGCGGAAAGCGGTGGACGCGGCAGCGCGACCGAACGCGGGCCGCGATTCAGGAGATGACCGCGGAGCTGCTCGACCTGTACGCGCGGCGCAAGATCGCCACCCGCGCGCAGCACGTCCCGGATACGGCCTGGCAGCGGCAGCTGGAATCGTCGTTCCTGTTCGAGGACACGCCCGACCAGCGGCGCGCGACCGAGGACGTCAAGGCGGACATGGAGGGGACGCGGCCGATGGATCGTCTGCTCGTCGGCGACGTCGGCTACGGCAAGACGGAGGTCGCCGTGCGCGCCGCGTTCAAGGCGGTGCAGTCGGGGCGCCAGGTCGCGGTGCTCGTCCCCACCACGATCCTGGCCGAGCAGCACGCGCGAACCTTTGGCGACCGGCTGGCCGATTTTCCCGTGACAGTGCGCACGCTGAGCCGGTTCCAGACCGCGAAGGAGCAGGCGGAAGTGCTCGCGGAGATCGCGGAAAAGAAGGCGGACATCGTCATAGGAACTCACCGGCTGCTGAGCGCCGACGTCAACTTCGGCGAGCTGGGGCTGATCGTGGTGGACGAGGAGCACCGCTTCGGGGTGAAGCACAAGGAGCGGCTGAAGCAGCTGCGGCTGCAGACGGACGCGCTCACCCTCACGGCGACACCGATCCCGCGGACGCTGCATCTCTCGCTCGCCGGGCTGCGTGACATGACGCTGATGCAGACCGCGCCGCGCGACCGCTCGCCGGTGCTCACGTTCGTCGAGCCGTGGGACGACGGCCTGCTGGAAGAGGGGATCGCGCGCGAGCTGGACCGCGGCGGCCAGGTGTTCTTCGTGCACAACCGGATCGAGACCATTCAAGCGGTCGCCGACCACGTGCAGCGGCTCGCCCCGCGCGCGCGCATCGGCGTGGCGCACGGGCAGATGCGCGAGCGCGACCTCGAATCCGTCATGCGCAGGTTCGTCAACGAGGAGCTGGACATCCTGGTCTCGACGATGATCGTCGAGTCGGGGCTGGACGTGCCCAACGCCAACACGATGTTCGTGAACCGGGCCGACACGCTGGGCCTCGCGCAGCTGTACCAGCTCCGCGGCCGCGTCGGCCGCTCGCACCGCCGGGCGTACTGCTACCTCCTCGTGCCGGAGACCGTGGACGAAGAGGCGAACCGGCGGCTGAAGATCCTGGAGCACCACACCGAGCTCGGCTCCGGCTACCGCATCGCGCTCAAGGACATGGAGCTGCGCGGCGCGGGCAACCTGCTTGGGCCGGAGCAGTCGGGGTTCGTGCAGGCCGTCGGGTTCGACATGTATCTGCGGCTGCTCGACGAGACGGTGCGCCGCATGCTGCGCGGCGACACCGGCCCCAAGCTCCAGCCCGCGGAGGTGTCGCTCGACGCGCCGGCCTTCCTGCCCGACGACTACATACCCTCGCAGGACGCCAAGCTCGACATATATCGCAGGCTGACGAACCTTACCGAAGCCGCGGATGTCGAACAGGTGCGGCAGGAAGTGCGCGACCGGTTCGGTCCGCTGCCGCCGGCGGCGGAGGGGTTCTTTGCCACCAGCCTGCTGCGCGTCCTAGGGGGCGCGCTCGAGATCGAGTCCATCTTCGTGCGGGGCGCGGAGGCCCGTATTACCTTTAGAGATTATGCCGTTCCGCGCGTGAAGGGTCTCGCGGCGGCGTTTCAGGACGTGCAGTTCTCGGCGGAAGTGCGACGGACGCACCCGCTGTCTCTGAAGCTGACCCGGCTTGGCGGCTCCACGCTCCTCGATGGACTCGTTCGCGCCCTCACGAAGCTTCGCCCGTAGCCAAACTTTCTGGAGCCGCTCGACAACATGATTCGCCCTATCGCACTCGCCGTCCTCGCGCTGACGCTGCTCTCCGGTTGTGAGGGGATGCGCGACGCACTCACCGCCCACACCGACACCGCCGCCCGGGCGGAGTCCAACCAGCTCAGCGCCGCGCGCCTGGCGCAGCTCATCGGCTCCTCGCAGGCTCCGGTCCGCAAGGACGTGATCCGCACGGTGGCCGACGTGTGGGTCAACTATCAGCTGCTGGCGCTCGCCGCCGCGGACGGGGACTCGCTCAACCAGCCCGCTACTATCGACAGCGCGATGTGGTCGCTGTTCGCGAATCAGCGCGCGCAGAAGTGGTTCACGCAGATCTCCCGAGACTGGGGCCGCGTGGACACCGCCGCCGCGCCGCGCAGGTACGCGGCCGGGGACCTGCTCGCCGCCAGCCACATCCTGTTCCTCACGCAGAACAAGCCGGACAGCGCCAAGC
Source organism: Gemmatimonadaceae bacterium (assembly GCA_040882285.1). Lineage (NCBI taxonomy): Bacteria > Pseudomonadati > Gemmatimonadota > Gemmatimonadia > Gemmatimonadales > Gemmatimonadaceae > Gemmatimonadaceae bacterium. The sequence continues at coordinate 291,131 of JBBEBQ010000005.1, read as the reverse complement.
GGAACGCGCTCGCCCGGGCGCGGCAGGTACGCTCGCGGCTCACCGCGTCGAACTTCGCCTCTTTGGCGGCGAACAACAGCGAGGACACGCAGTCGGGCGCGCAGGGCGGCAGCCTCGGCGTCTTTCCCCGCGCAGCGATGGTCCCAGAGTTCCAGAACGCGCTGATCGCGCTGCAGCCGGGCGAGATCTCGCCCATCGTCGAGACGGCGATCGGCTACCACATCATCCGCCGCCCGACGTTCGAGGAGGTGCGGGAGGAGTTCCTGCAGGCCAGCCGCGCGCAGAGCATGCAGGCGGCGGAGAGCACGTACATGGCGCGGATGGATTCGGCTTCGAAGATCAGTGTGAAGAAGAGCGCGCCCGCCACGGCGCGCGCCGTGGCGGCCGACCCCGACGGGCACGTGAAAGACCGGGCGGTGCTCGCCACTTCGGTGCTGGGGTCGTTCACGGCGGCCAAGCTGGTGCGCTGGATGGCGACGTTCCCGCCGCAGCAGCAGGTGCAGTCGCGGCTGATCGCGGCGCCGGATTCGGTCGTCACACAGTTCATCAAGAACTTCGTCCGCAACGAGCTGGTGCTGCGCTCCGCGGACAGCGCGGGCATCACCGTCGATTCCACGGAGCTCGTCAACACGCGCCAGGCGTTCGTCGCCGAAGTCGTGAACGAGTGGACCCAGCTCGGCGTCTCTCCGGAGATGCTCGCCGACAGCGCGTCGACCAAGGAGGAGCGCGTTCGTCTCGCGACGGCGCGCGCGGACCGGTACTTCGCGCGCGTGCTCGCGGACGAAGCCCCGTTCGTGAACGTGCCTCCGCCGGTGGAAGCGGTGCTCCGGGCCAGGTACTCGCACGCGGTCAATAGCGCGGGGCTGGACCGCACGCTCCAGCAGGCAGTGCGCATTCGCGCGTCGGTGGATTCGACTCGCACGGCTCAGCAGCCGCCCTCGGCCGTTCCGATGCCCGGCGCACCGGATGGCGCGCAGCTCGAGGCCCGCCCCGCGCCGGCGCCCCCGCCCGGCCAGTGATCGAACCGGCATCGCCCGAAGGGGTATTGCGCAAGATGACATTCAATATCCCCTCCGCCGCGGCGTTGGCGGTAGCTGTGACGCTGGCGATCCCGGCGGCTGCTTCGGCGCAGGACACGGTGCCGGCGCTCCAGCGTCCGGGCACGTCGCTGCCGGTCGACCGGATCGTGGCGGTAGTCGGCAACCAGCCCGTCCTCTGGAGCGACGTTCTGGTCGCCGTGAATCAGAAGCGCGCGCAGGGACTGGTCTTTCCCGGCGACTCGGCCGGACAGATGGCCATCGCGCGCGAGACGCTCGACGAGCTGGTCGACGCCGAGATCCTCGTGCAGAAGGCGGCTCTGCTCAAGATCGAAGTCACGGACGAAGAGACCGCGCCGATGGTGGACGATCAGATCCGCCGCATCAAGGAGCAGTTTCCCAGCGACGTGGAGTTCAGGCGCGAGCTGCGCGAGGCCGGGTTCGGAACGCCGGAGGAGTATCGCAGAACCCTGGTGGATCAGGTCCGGCGCCAGATGCTGCAGCAGCGGACGTTCGAGGAGCTGCGCAAGCGGCTGCGTCCGGCGACGGTGACGGAGGCCGAGGTGGACGCGGCATTCCAGGCCAGCCGCGAGCGGCTGAGCCGGCGGCCGGCGTCGGTGACGTTCCGGCAGATCGTCGTCGCGCCGAAGCCGTCCGACGCCGCCAAGGCCAGGGCGCGCGCGAAGGCCGATTCGCTGCTCGCCGAGATCCGCGCGGGCGGCGACTTCGAGCAGATCGCCCGCCGCGAGTCCATGGATCCCGCGAGCAAGGAGCTGGGCGGCGACATCGGCTGGAACAGGCGCGGTTCCGGGCTCGTCGCGGAATTCGAGCGCGCGATTTTCGCGCTGCCTCCGGGACGGGTGAGTCCGATTGTCGAGACCGCCTTCGGCTACCACATCATTCGCGTGGATCGGATCCAGCCCGCGGAGGTCAAGGCGCGGCACATCCTCATCCGTCCCGAGATTGACTCGGGGGACGTGGAACGGGCGCGCGTGGAAGCGGACAGCGTCGCCGCGCAGTGGCGGCGGGGCGCGGACTTCGAGCAGCTCGTGCAGCGGCACCACGACGCGACGGAGGAGCGCGGCATCCTCCAGCCGTACCCGCGCGACTCGCTCCCGGCGTCGTACCAGGCGGCCGTCGCCGGCAAGACGGCGGGCGCGATAACCGATCCCTTCCAGCTCGGCGCGGGCCTGGCGGTGAAGTTCGCCGTGCTCGAGCTCGTGAGCATGACGGAAGGCGGCGAGTACAGCGTGCAGGACGTGCGCGACCAGATCCGGCAGCAGCTCATCGCCGAGCGCGCGACCCGCGCGCTGCTGGACTCCCTGCGGCGGGAGACCTTCGTGTCGCTGCGATTGTAGGTGCGACCGCGGCTGGCTGTCACCGCGGGTGATCCGCGCGGGATCGGCCCCGAGATAATACGCAGAGCGCTCGACGACCCGCGTGTCGTCGAGCGCTGTGACGTTATGGTGATTGGGCCGACGGGTATCGGTCTCGAGTTGGGTGAGGTCGCCGGTGAATGGCACACCGGTGATGGGTCAGATCTGGCGGGCGCGCTGAGCGGCGCGGCCATCGAGCGCGCCGTGGCGCTCGCGCTCGCGGGCGAAGTGCAGGGGATCGTCACCGCGCCGATCGACAAGGCGGCGCTGCTCGCCGGCGGGTTCGACTACCCGGGCCACACCGAGATGCTGGGCGCCCTCACGGGGAGCGAGGTCGCGATGATGCTGACCTCGACCGGCGCCGCGGGCGCCGGCACCCATCCGTTGCGGGTGGTGCTCGCGACGACGCACCTCGCGCTGCGCGACGTCCCCGCGGCGGTCACCGCGGATGCAATCAGCCGGGCCGCGAGAATCACGCGCGAGGGTCTGATCGAATGGTTCTCGATCGCGGAGCCGCGGATCGCCCTGTGCGCGCTGAACCCGCACGGCGGCGACGGGCGGCGGTTCGGGGAAGAGGACGAGGACGTGCTCGCGCCGGCCGCGCGCGCGTCCGGAATAGCCGGGCCCTACCCGGCGGACACCGTGTTCGTGCGCGCGATGCGAGGAGAATTCGACGCCGTCGTCGCGCCGTACCACGACGTCGGCATGACGGCCATCAAGGTCGCGTCGTTCGGCTCGGCGGTGAACGTGACGCTCGGGCTGCCGTTCCCGCGAACTTCACCCGACCACGGCACGGCGCTGGACATCGCGGGCCGCGGGATCGCGGACCCGGCCAGCTTCATCCAGGCGCTGCTGTTGTGCGCGGAGCTGACTGCTCGCGCTCGGCCGCGCGCCGATCGCCCACCGTATGGAGATCCACGGCCAGCGTCTCGATCCGGCGGCCGTCCATCTCCCGCACGGTGAAGATCGCACCGCCGGCGGTGACGCGGTCGCCGTTCGCGGGAAGCCTGCCGAGCGTGCCGAAGACGTAGCCACCGATGGTGGTGTAGTCCTCGTCGGGGACTTCCAGGGCGAAGCGCTCGTTCAAGTCGGTGATGTGCGTGCTGCCGGGCACCAGCGTCTCTCCCCCGCGCGTCTCGACCGGCTTCTCCGCGGGATCGTCGTACTCGTCGAGGATCTCGCCGACGATCTCCTCCAGCAGGTCTTCCATCGTGACGACGCCGGCGGTCCCGCCGAACTCGTCGAGCACGACCGCCATGTGCTCCTTGAGCCGCTTGAAGTCGGCCAGCACGTCCTCCACCTCGCGCGATCCGGGGACCATGTGCACCGGCCGCATGACCGCCTGGAGCGAGAAGCTGTTCCGCCGCCGCACGGCCTCGATGAGGATGTCCTTGGTGAGGATGAGCCCGACGATGTTGTCGATGCTGTCCTCGTACACAGGGTACCTGGAGTATCCCTTGTCCTCGACGGTCGCGAGCACGTCGTCGAGCGATGCGTCCAGCGCGAACGCGGCGACCTCGGTGCGCGGCGTCATGACGTCGCTGGCGTTCTTCTCGGAGAACTCGAGCACGGCGTCGATCATGTCGGCGTCCTGCGCCTCGATCGCGCCCCCTTCCTGCGCCTGCTCGACGAGGATGCGCAGCTCGTCGGGCGAGTGGACGCTGTCCTCGCCGGGGAGCGTGTGCAGCCCGAACAGCCGCAGCGTGTAGTTGGACGTGCGGTTGATGATCCACAGGAAGGGGCGCGCGAGCGACGCGAACAGCACCAGCGGCGGCACGAGCCATTTCGCGAGCCGCTCCGGGTGATTGAGCGCCGCGGCTTTCGGCACCAGCTCGCCGAACACGACGTGCACGTAGCTCGCGGCGGCGAACGCGATCAGCGCGGCGATCGTCACGCGGGCTGGGATCTCCGCGCCGGCGGGGAGCGACGCCAGCACGTCGGTCATCATCGATTGCGCGACCCAGCCGAGCGCCAGGCTCGACAGCGTCACTCCAAGCTGGCTCGCGGGCAGCAGCCCGGAGATATTTGAGGATGCCCGCAACGCCACTCGGGCGAGGCGGTCACCGGTGCGAACCATCGCCTCCAGCCGGTTGCGTCGCGAGCGTACGAGAGCGAACTCGGCGCCGACGAAGAAACCGTTCAGGAGCACGAGAACCACAATGGCGGATAGCCTTCCGAGCACGGATGGAACTTACTGTCTGTCGCGCCCCTAATGAAGGCGGCGTAGGAGGCATCTGACGCATGGGCCACGCCGGGCATTCGCACGCTCACGAGGACTCCTCGCGGCTGAAGGTGGCGCTGGCGATCACGGCCACGCTGCTGATCGCCGAAGTGATCGGCGGCATTCTGAGCAACTCGATCGCGCTGCTCGCCGACGCCGGGCACATGCTCACCGACGTCGCCGCGCTGAGCCTCTCGCTGTTCGTCGCGTGGTTCGCCCATTTGCCGCGCACGTCCCACAGGACGTACGGCTACCTGCGGTGGGAGATCCTGGCGGCGCTGATCAACGGCGTCACGCTGTTCCTGCTCTCGGCGTGGATCATCTGGGAGTCGTTCGCCCGCTTCGCCACGCCGGAACCGATCGCCGGCGGCGTGATGCTGACCATCGCGGTGCTCGGTTTGCTCGCCAACATCGCGGCGGCGCGGGTGCTGCACCCCGCGTCGGAGTCCAGCCTCAACGTCCGCGGCGCGTACCTGCACGTGCTCAGCGACATGCTCGCGTCGGTCGGCACGGTGGCCGCGGCGGTCATCATCTGGGCGACGGGCTGGCTTCCGGCCGATCCGCTCGCGTCGTTGCTCACGACGGCGCTGATCATCCGCGGCGCGTGGAATCTGGTGCGCGAGTCGGTGGACGTGCTGCTGGAATCCGCGCCGGCGCACACCCCGCCGGGCGCGGTGCGCGCGCAGCTGGAAGCGATCCCCGGAATCGAGTCAGTGCACGACCTGCACATCTGGTCGGTGAGTTCGGGAATGGTCGCGATGAGCGCGCACGCGGTGGTCCGCGAGCCCGAGCGGCAGCAGCACGTGCTGGAGCACATCCATGCCGCGATGCGGCTGTTCGGGATCGAGCACGTGACCGTGCAGCTCGAGCGGGAGGACATGGGCGCGCGGGAGAAGCATCTGCATTAGCCACATTCCGCGAGACAGTCCCGGACTGTATAGTGGGGCCGTGCTGAACCCGCTCATCCCGAAGTCAGGGCCCGAATGACCGAGCTCCGCGAGCAGCTCCAGAAGACGCTGGGCGACGGCCTCACCCTCGAGCAGGAGCTCGGCGGTGGCGGCATGTCGCGCGTGTTCGTGGCGCACGAGGCGGCGCTGGGCCGCAAGGTCGTGGTCAAGGTTCTCCCGCCCGACATGGCCGCGGCCGTCAACATCGACCGGTTCCGCCGCGAGATCCAGCTGGCGGCGCAGCTGCAGCACCCGCACATCGTGCCGCTGCTGTCCGCCGGCGAGACGCAAGGACTGCCGTACTTCACCATGCCGTTCGTGAAAGGCGAATCACTGCGCGCGAAGCTCGCGCGCGGCGGCGAGCTCCCCGTGTCGGAATCGGTGCGCGTGCTGCGCGAGGTGGCGTCCGCGCTGTCGTACGCGCACGAGAACGGCGTGGTGCATCGCGACATCAAACCGGAGAATGTGCTGATCTCCGGCGGATCGGCCATGGTCACCGACTTCGGTGTGGCTAAGGCCGTGAGCGCGTCGAGCGGGGGTGTGAGCCTGACCTCGCTCGGAGTCGCGCTTGGCACGCCCGCGTACATGGCGCCGGAGCAGGCGACCGCGGACCCGAACACGGATCATCGCGCGGACATCTACGCGCTCGGCGTGCTGGCGTACGAGATGTTGAGCGGCAGCACGCCGTTCCCGGGCCGGTCGCCACAGGCGATGCTGGCGGCGCAGGTGACCGAGACTCCGGATCACGTCACGCGGCGCCGGCCGTCCATTCCGCCGATGCTGGCGAATCTTGTGATGTGGTGTCTCGAGAAGCGGCCAGCCGACCGGCCGCAGTCGGCCGCGGAAGTCATGCACGAGCTGGACGCGTTGTCCACTCCGAGCGGAGGCATGGCGCCGACCACCGCGCGCCGCTCCGTGAAAGCGGACGTTCGATTTCCCCGCCGCTCGTACGCGATCGCGGCCGGCGCGCTCGCGCTGGCGCTACTCGCTTTCGCCGCCTGGAAAGTGACTCGTCCCTCGTCGGTCTCAGCCGAGGCGATCCCGACGCCGGCGCTCGCGGTGCTCCCGTTCGAGAACCGCGGCAGTGAGAGCGGCCAGGAATTCACGGACGGCATGACGGAGGAGATCACGAACCGCCTTTCGTCGGTGCGCGGCCTGCGCGTCGTCGGCCGTCAGAGCGCGCGCAGCTATGCGGCAAGTGACAAGCCGCTGCAGCAGATCGCGCAGGAGCTGGGCGTGCAATATCTGCTGACCGGAACGGTGCGCTGGGACAAGGACGCTGCGGGGAAGGAGGTCGTGCGCGTCAGTCCCGCGCTCATCCGCGCGTCCGATGCCACGCAGGTCTGGGGAGAGGCGTATCAGACGGTGCTGTCCGGAATGTTCGAGGTTCAGACCAGGGTAGCCACCGAGGTCGCGAACGCGCTCAACGTGGCATTGCTCGAGCCGGAGCGCGAGGCGCTGGCTGCGAAGCTCACGCAAAACGTGGACGCGTATGCGTTGTACCTGCGCGCGTCGGAGCTCTTGCGAACGGTTCAGGTCCCGCCCCTTCGTGAAGCGTCATCGCTCCTCGACCGCGCGGTGGCTCTGGACCCGGAGTTTGCCCACGCCTACGCCCGGCTTTCGATTGCGCACACCGAGCTGTACTGGTTTTACGGAGACCGCAGCGCTCAGCGTCTGCGATTGGCGAAGGCGGCGGCGGACAGAGCGCTCGCCTTGAAGCCGGACCTGTCGGAAGGCCATGAGGCTCTCGGAGTCTATTACTATCACGGCTTCCTCGATTACGAGAGCGCGCTGCGCGAGCTGGCCGCGGCGGAGAAAGGCCGTCCGAACAGCGCCGACGTCCTTTTCTTCAAGGCCTTCATTCAGCGGCGCAGCGGCAAATGGCGCGAATCGGTTGCCACGATGGCGCGCGCCGTCGAGTTGGACCCGCGTGCCGCCGCGTACATCGCGGATGCAGGCACTACTTACCTGTATCTACGCGACTACGATGCGGCCGACCGCCTGGCCGACAGAGCCCTCATTGTCAACCCGGATATCCAGGACGCTTTGCTCGTAAAGGCGAATGTGCATTTCGCCCGGACCGGAGACATCGCGGCTGCAACCGGGATCTACTTCGAGGCCTGGGAGCGCTCGCCGGACAAGGCGTACCGCACGGCCGCAGCGCTGGCGTGGGGTTGGCCCTTCACATCCCATCCGGTGATGGCGGAAGCGGTCCCAGCGCTGGAATGGGTGCCTGATTTTGGCGAGCGGGGGAAGGTGATGCTGGACAAAGCGTGGTTCTTTCGGGAACGAGGCGACGCGAGCCGGGCGCGCGCCTACGCGGACACGGCCGAGCGGCTCCTTACGGCTCGCATTCGGGAGCGCCCGGACGAGGCCGAGTTCTATTCCCAGCGCGGGCTCGCAAGCCTGCTACTTGGAAACGCGCGGAATGCCATGGCCGATTCCGACCGGGCCGTCGCCCTGAAGCCCTTGAGCAAGGATGCGCTGCTCGGGGGAGACATCCTGTTTTACCGGGCGTTAACGCTGGCCGAGTTGAGCCGGCACGATGAGGCTCTCGCCATTCTCGAGCAGCTCCTTTCGGTCCCGTCCACGCTGAGTCGGAATCTGGCGCGACTGCACCCCGTGTTCGCTCAGCTCAGAACGAATCCGCGCTTTCGGCAGCTCGTCGGGGGCTGAGACTGAAGGAAATCCATTCATCGGAGGCAACGTGAAACCCATCTCGTGGCTGGGCGTGCTGTTGATCGTCGTCGGCGTCGTGCTGCTCGCGATGCGGATCAGCTACACGAAGGACAGCGAGACAGTGACAGTCGGGCCCGTGGAGGTAGTGACGAAGCGGAAGGCGGAGATCCCGCCGTGGGTCGGGGTCCTGCTGATCGTTGGAGGTGGCGGGCTCATGGTGGCCGGAGCACGGCGGCGCTGAGCGATGCGCGTTCCGGACGTGGCGTCGCTGTACGCGTACAACGAATGGGCGAACGCACGGATCTGACAGTCTTCAAACGGAGCAGGGCTAACTTCGCTGTAACCCAACCCGCCATCCCTACGTAATGGTGCTCATGCAAGACCCAACGGTGGAGCAGCCCGCTCCGGCGCCTCAAGCTGTCGTCCGTGTCGAGGCCGGGCCGGGCAATGCTGCTCAGACGCTCGCGATGCCGATGACCCGCGCTGAAGTCGCGGCGATCCGCGCGCGGCGGTCGGAGCTGTCCACCCAGCTCAACTCCGCGAGTCGCAGGCGCAGGGACCTGGCGGAGCAGGTGCGAAGCGCGGATGGTGCGACCAAAGCTGGTCTGGAGCAGCGGATCGCGGTTCTCGACGAGCGTATCGTCCAGCTCGAGTCCGACATTGCCGAAACGGGCCGGCAGCTGACCGGAGCCCCTGCGGGATTTCTCACCTCGACGCGGGCCGAGGGGGCGTTCGGTGGCTTTTCGTCCGGCGAAGTCCTCGCGGGCGGAATCGTCTTCACGATCTTCGTGCTCGCGCCGCTGGCGGTCGGCGCGTCGCGCATGATGTGGAAGCGCGCGGCCGCGGGTCCAGTGCGGAGCGTGATTCCTCCGGAGACGGCGGGACGGCTGGAGCGGATCGAGCAGGCCGTCGAGGCGATTGCGATCGAAGTTGAGCGCGTGTCCGAAGGACAGCGATTCGTGACCAGACTGATGAGCGAGGGCAAGACCGTCCCGGTTCGAGACCAGGCGCGCATGCTCTCCGAGCCGCAGTAGAAGATCGGCATGCAGACCCAGGTCGAAGCTCCGCCGGCGCAGGCAACGGCGCCCACGGCTCCGGGGCTTCCGGTGGGAGGGGCGATCGTCATCCAAGGGGTGCCGGGTGTACCGGCGCAGACGATCTCGATCCCGCTCAGCCTCGGCGACGTGCGCTGGCTCCGGGCGCGGAGGTCGGAGCTGGCAGAACAGTTGAGCGATGCGAAGGATCGCCGCGAGGCCATTACCGACGAATGGGGCGAAACGAGCAGCGCAATTCAGGGCGGTCTCGCGCAGCAGCTTGCCCAGTTGGACCAGCGAATACTGCAGCTGGAGTCTGACCTCGCGCAGACGGAGCAAATCCTGACGAGCGCGCCCAGCGGCTTCCTCGCCTCAGCCGAGCCGCCAACGTATGTCCGCGGCGGGGACAACGACACCTGGGTCATGATCCCGGCCCTGCTTATAATGTTCGTGCCCTTCCCCCTCGTGTTCGCGCACGCGCGGCGCATATGGAAGCGCGCACCGGCAGCGCGGATCAACCCGGCGGAGGCGGGGCGCTTGGAGCGAATAGAGCAGGCCGTCGAGGCCATCGCGATCGAAGTCGAGCGCGTGTCCGAAGGACAGCGATTCGTGACCAGACTGATGAGCGAAGGGAAGGTCGCCTCAATACCGAGCCCGCGTGAGCTCTAGCTGCGGCGCCGGGCCTTGCAGCACCCCCCCTCCTACCGCCAGAATTGGACTGCTAGTGAAGACCGATTAGCACGGCTTTTCACGCAAAAGACCACTACCGGAGGCAGTCGATGAAGAACCGTCTGGGCGTCGCCGTTCCGTTGCTCCTGCTCCTGCTGTCGTCGGGCGCGGCCGCACAGGGATCGCGCGACGCAGTCGCGCTCGACCCGTCCCATCACAACGTGCTCTTCGAGAACGACCACGTCAGGGTGTTCCGCGCGCTCGCGTCGCCCGGTGAGCGCAGCCCAACGCACACTCACCCGCCGTTCGTGTTCATCGGCCTCGACACAGGGCGTCTGCGCCTGGCGACGCCCGACGCGTCGAACGTGGTCTTCGACGTTCTTCCGGAGCAGGTGCTGTGGATGGAGAACGCGGAACACTCATGGGAGATGCAATCCGGCCAGCTCCACGTCGTCGCCGTGGAGATCAAGGCGGCGGCGCGCGGAATCCCCCGAGCCGCCATCACGCTCCCGGCTACAGATGCCGTGAAGGTGGACCCCGATGTGCATCAAGTGATCCTCGAGAACGAGTATGTTCGCGTCCTTGAGGCGCTCGCCGGCGCAGGATATCGCAGCCCCATGCACACGCACCCGTATGGCATCGCGATCGTCAGTCTCGGCAGGCCGCGACTTCGAATAACTCTCGCGGACGGGAACAGCATGATCGTGGATCTTCATCCCGGCCAGGCCATGTGGCTCGATCCCGGAGCGCATTCCTGGGAGGTCCTTGCCGGTCTGCACCGGGTCATAGCGGTCGAGGTAAAGTCGGCAACGGCCGCTCCGTAACGAATCCCGGCGAGACGAAACGAGGGGCAGGACGCCGGTCCTGCCCCTGCGCGTATCACCGGCCTGCAAACTAGAGACGTAGCAGTCAGATTCTGCGCGGCGGCCACACCTCGACAGCGAGCGGATCGCCCTGCGCGTGCACCAGCGCGGGCTTGTCCGGCAGCTTGATCCCGTTCGCCTCGCCCATCGTGGACGTCAGCTCCTCGAGCGTCGCGGCGCGCAATGACCACGGCGCGTGGTGGATCCGCGCGCGGTACAGCTTCTCCGCGCGCGCCGCGTATAGACAGTACCGCTCGACCAGGAAGAACTCGAGCGAGTCGGGATCGGGTGCCGGCAACGCCCGGCCGCGAGTCCACCGCGCGTGGAAGTCCGCGCGCGCTCCCTCGCCATCGGAGCGGCGCGACACGAAGCTGAACGTCTCGGCGGCCTCCTCCAGGTGCATCTCGGCCCGGTAGTACGGCAGATGGAAGCCGAGCCGCGCGGCTAGAACGGCGATCGCGTTCGAGGCGTCGAGCGAGAAGAACCAGACGCCCGGGACGCCTTCCGCGTGCACGTAGGTGCGCACGTTCAGCTCGTGGGTGTCGCTGAGTCCCGGCACCGTCGGCAGCATGACCGGCCGGATCCCCCACATGGTGAACGGCGTGATGCTGACCCACCCGCCGCCGTCGTACGTGTCAATCTCCAACGCCCTCGGAATCATCGGCCGCAGCACCGACACGGGCACCGAAAAATGGAGAAAGAGCAGCTTCCCCCAGTTCTGATGCATGATCGAAGAGCCTTCCGGTCGATTTCGAGGTGAAAGACGATCCATACGCCACTCTCCGGTCGCAGCTAGGACGCAGCACGCAGCACGCAGCGCTTTTCCCGGAATGCAATGCCCGCGCCTGATGTAATCGGGACCACCGATTCCACCCAGGAGCGAACTAGATTTCTCTAGCTATGCCAAACCAGCGCATCCGCAACATCGCAATCATCGCGCACGTCGATCACGGCAAGACCACGCTCGTGGACAAGATGCTCCGGCAGGCCGGCGCTTTCCGCGAGAACCAGGTCGTGATGGATCGCGTTATGGACTCCAACCCGCTCGAGCGCGAGCGGGGGATAACGATTCTCGCCAAGAACACCTCCGTCCGGTGGCGCGGGACCAAGATCAACATCATAGACACACCCGGGCACTCGGATTTCGGCGGCGAGGTCGAGCGCATCCTGCGGATGGTGAACGGCGTGCTGCTGGTGGTGGACGCGTTCGACGGTCCCATGCCGCAGACCCGGTTCGTGCTACGCAAGGCGCTCGAGCTGGGCCGCACGCCCGTGATCGTCATCAACAAGATCGACCGGCCCGGCGCCGATCCGATGCGGGTGCACGACGAGGTGCTCGACCTGCTGATCGAGCTGGAGGCGGACGAGTCGCAGCTCGACGCGCCCGTGGTGTACGCGTCGGCGCGCGACGGGACGGCGACCATGGATCTGGAGTCTCCCAACCCGGACCTCGTGCCATTGTTCGAGACCATCGTCGAGCATGTGCCACCGCCACCCGGCGAGGAGGACGGACCGTTCCAGATGCTCGTCTCCACGATCGACTACTCGCCGTACCTGGGCAGGCTGGGGATCGGGCGGATCGAGCGCGGCAAGGTGAAGGTGGGCGAGCGGGTCGCGCTGCTGCACGTGGACGGATCGCAGTCGCCCGAATACGCGCGGGTGACCAGGCTGTTCGCCTTCGAGGGGCTCGAGCGCGGGGAGATCGAGAGTGCGGGCGCGGGGGAGATCGTCGCGCTGGCCGGCATCGACGGCGTCGAGATCGGCCTCACGATCGCGGACGCGGAGAATCCCGAGCGGCTCGCGGGGATTGCCGTGGAGGAGCCGACCATCTCGGTGGATTTCTCGGTGAACGATTCACCGTTCGCCGGGCGCGACGGGAAGTTCGTGACCTCGCGGCAGATCCGCGAGCGGCTCACCAGGGAGCTGGAGCGCAACGTCGCGCTGCGGGTGGAGGACACCGAGGCGATGGACGCGTGGACCGTTTCCGGCCGGGGCGAGCTGCACCTGACGATCCTGATGGAGACGATGCGGCGCGAGGGCTACGAGTTCCAGGTGTCGCGCCCACGGTTCATCATGAAGATCGGCGGGAACGGCGAGCGGCTGGAGCCGTACGAGGAGCTGTCGATCGACGTGCCCGAGGAATTCCTCGGCGCGGTCATCGAGAAGCTGGGACCGCGGCGGGCGGAGCTGATCGAGATGAAGAACCCGGGGCAGGGAACGGTGCGGATGCTGTACCGCATCCCCGCGCGCGGGCTGTTCGGCTACAGGTCCGAGTTCATGACCGACACACGCGGCAACGGGATCATGCACCACCGGTTCCTGGAGTACGGGCCCTGGGCCGGGCCGCTGGCCGGGAGAATGCGTGGATCACTGGTGTCGATGGAGCCCGGCGTGATCGTTGCATTCGCTCTGGCCAACCTGGCGGAGCGGGCCACACTGTTCGTCTCGCCGGGGGACCCCGTTTACTCGGGGATGCTCATCGGGGAGAACTCGCGTCCGGGGGACATGGACGTGAATCCAACCCGGGAAAAGAAGCTGACCAACATGCGGACCAAGTCCACCGACGAGAACATCCAGCTGGAGCCGCCGCGGGAGTTGACGCTGGAAGCGGCGTTGGAGTATATCGAAGGCGATGAGCTGATCGAGGTTACGCCGAAAGCGATCCGGCTGCGCAAGCGGTCACTGGACGTGCACGAGCGGAAGCGCGCGGCGCGCGAGGCCAAGCGGGAGCGGGAGAGCGCGGCGGTCTGAGGCGCTGCGGGTCAATCGAATCGGCTGCAATCACACTTTTGCACAACGGGGAGAGCGCGGGTATGTCGGGGAGAGCAGGTCCGTCCGAGGACGGCAGCGTGCTGGTCACCTCATGGGAGCTCGAGCGCTCGCTCGGCCTTCACGACCCTTCCTTTCCGCCCGCGGCTCGCGCGGCGGCCGATCCGGACGGCGAGGACGACATCGACGATCTCGATGACGACGACGAGGATGATGACGACGATCTCCTCGACGACGACGACGACGACGATGACGACGATGACGACGATGACGACGATGACGACGATGACGACGATGACGACGACGATCTAGACGATGATCTGGACGACGAGGACGACGACGACGACGACGACGATGATGATGACGACGACGACGACGACGACGACGACGAGGAGGACGACGACGACCTCATTGATCTAGACGACGAGTTCGACGTGGATGAGGACGAGAAGCCGCACAAGCAGACGCCCGGCAAGTTCGACGAGTAGCTCTGGCGTCCCGTGCGCCCGGCTGGCCGCGAATGCGAGTCCATTTCGGGCGCTACGGCCGACAAACAGCGTCGGCCTAAGACGCGCCCTGCATGGACCCGCATCCGTGGCCAGCCTGCATCTAGGGTGATCCCAGGACGAAGTCCGACTTCAGCAGGCCGCCGCGCGTGGATAGCACGCGCACCGTGCCCTTTGCGCCGCGCAGGCCGATCGTGTTCACCCGGAAAGTCACCGTCTTGGTCTCGCCCGGCTCGGTCCACCCCGCGCGGATCGTCTTGTCGCGCCTGGCCGGGTTCACGATCGTCACCTTTGGATTCGGCCGCTTCGTGAGCGTCGAGTCGAAGTCGAGCACCACGCGGTCCTCCTGCACGATCTTGACGAGCTGCGCCTGCTTGAGCGCCGTCGGCAGGCGGCCCGTGTTCCGGAACGTCACGGTCACGTCGTAGCTCGTCGTGTCGCCGGCAGTGCCCGCGCGCGTGACGGTGACGGCGCCCATCTCCAGCTGCGGCAGGTGCATCGCCATCTCCAGGTTGAACAGCGCCTGGTTGCGCGCGAACCGCTCGAGCTCCGATGGCGGTCCGTTCTGCGAGAAGAACTTCGGGTGAAAGCCGCCGATCTCCACCGCGCCGAGCTGGGGGTGGTTGAACGGAGTCCATTCGCGGAAGCCGTTGCCGCCGTTGAAGCGGTCGTCCCAGGTCAGCGCGTCGAAGTCGTCGAGGTAGCCGTCCGCGTTGAAGTCCTGCATCCGGCCGCCGTTCCACAGCTCGTCGCCGTACCAGATCGTGCCGTAGTAGAAGTAGCCGAAGTCGGGGCCGTGGCCGAACAGCGGCGACGGGCGCGCCGAATCGCCGGTGATCCGATTGATCGGGTTGCGCGTGTTGTACACGTTGTACACGTCGCCCGCCCAGGGATAGCCGGTGATGCGCGTCCCCACGGAATCGAAGTACTCGTAGTAGCGCAGGTCCTCGGGATACATGCGGTCCGTGCTGTACGAGGTGGACGGCGGGCGCAGGTGCATCGGCACCGCGGTGTCCATCGAGTTCACCACCGACACGTTGGGGTTCGCGAGCAGCCATAGCACGACGCTTCGCGTCTCGATCTCGCTCAGCGGATAGGCGCCCGCGCCGAACTGCGTGTAACCGCGGCCGGTCCGGTCGCCGCCCGGCTCGGGGCGCCAGTTCTCCGGGTAGTTGCGGTGCAGGTCGAGCCCGCCGATGCCGTCCTCGTTGAACTGCCCGTCACCGTCGTTGTCGATCCCCTCGGAGATCACGCGCCACTCGCCCTCCCCGTCGAGCGCCGGCTGCATCAGCCGGCCCGTCGGATCGCGCGGGTCGAGCATCGACGTGCCGCGCCCGCTGTCTCTCGCCGCCGGGGTGACTCGCCAGCGGAGCGAGTAGATGATCCCGTCTCCGTCGAGATCTTCCGGCGGATCCTCGTCGAGCAATCCGTCGCGATCGCTGTCGTGCGGCCGCACCGTGCTGCGGTTCGCCTGCGCCGTGTACAGGTACAGGTTCGATCCGTCCGGGTTGTTCTGCGGCCGCAGCGTGATCGCCTTCGTGTCGAGCAGGCGCGTGATCCGCTGATCCTTGCCGTAGCCCTCGACGAGATGCTGGATTAGCCAGAGCACCGACTCGCTCGCGGTGATCTCGCCGCTGTGGCGCGCGCCCTCGAAGAACGCGGCCGGCTTGTCGGTCGCCTTGCCCGTGCTCTTGTTGGTGAGGGTGACCTGGAGCACGGGCCGCCCCTCGAAGCTCTTGCCCACTTCGTACAGCTCCACGATCGCCGGGTACCGCTCGGCCCAGCGCCGGAGCCACGTGTACATGACGTCGACCGTGTGGTAGCGGTCGAAGGTCAGGCGGCCGCCCGCGACGTACTCGACCTGCGGGTGGCGGGCGCGGGGGAAGAAGCTGATGCCGTGGCGCTCGCCGCCGACGGTGTGGAAGGCGGAGTCGCGCGATGCCGGAGTCTGGGTTGTCCCGATGGAAGGCAGGGAGGCGATCGCCACAAGGGCGAGGATCGAAGTTGTGCGGCGCATGGAGATGGTTGCGGAGTGGGATCAGGCCAAGCTACGCGTGCAAAATGGTCGCGGGCAGGGTAGACTCCCCCGCCATTCTGCGATAAACTTAAAGGCTCTTCCCGATTGTCCGTCAGTCGGGTAAGGGCCTGTAGCTCAGGTGGTTAGAGCGCACGCCTGATAAGCGTGAGGTCCGAGGTTCAACTCCTCGCAGGCCCACTGAGATAAGCGAAAGCTCCGCCACCAGTTACACGGTCGGCGGGGCTTTCTTCTGTCACTGTTGGCGTGAGTGCAGTGCCTAGGACAGTGACAAAGCGCCGTCACTTCTTGGCGCGGCGGGCGGCAGGAAGTGATGATCGGCTACTCCGATTCGGGAAAGGATGCGGGAATGATCGCCGCGTCATGGGCCCTCTACCGCGCGCAGGAATCGCTGGCAGATCTATTTCGCGAAGCGGGCGTCGAGCTCCGTCTTTTTCATGGCAGGGGCGGTGAGGGCGGAAGTCTCCACCTCGGAGGCTGAGAGTTAGCTCCGCCCAGATTCGTAAACATTTACGCTCTCCTCTCCGCGCGCAAACCGCCCGGTTAGGGCCTACATCCGCCATTGAATACGATTGCGAAATTCGCGCAAGTGTTTATTTGACAAGAAGTTCGCGCGGCGGGTCGATCGTCACGCAAAAAAATAGGAGGGGTCCCGTCAGGGACCCCTCCTATTCATGACCTAGAGCGATGGTCAGGCAATCGTAGACAGAGAGTCGAACTTGAACGTCTCGATCGTCGGCCTGCCGGTTATCACCGGACGAAGCGCCTTGTCCAGTTTCGGATAAGTCGCGGATTCGTACTTACGCGCTGAATCCATGTCGTTCCAGACACTGATGGCGAGGACGTGTTGATCCTGCACCAGCAACAGCTCGTTCTTGAAGCCGTCCTGCTTCTTCAGCATTGGAAGTACTTCGTTTCTAAAGAGGGTATGAAACTCCTCATTCTTGTCAGTCGCGATGTCGAATCGAACGCTACGCGCGATCTGGCCCTTGTTGTCGTTGATCTTCTGCATTTTAGAATATCTCCAGTACCCCGTCAGAATTTGCCGACCCCTGCGTGCGAGGATTCACCGCAGGAGCCCTACGCCGAGAGCATCAACTCTGGCGCTCAATCTAAGCTCGAATCGTACACTGAAATATAACACATCCTGTGTCCTAAATGTAGATTTCACAACGATTTACGCTAAGTCGCGCGGGCCACGGCGGTTACCTGATGAGGTCGAATTTCCCGATCGGCGTGAGGCGGCATTAACCCCAAAGACGTACCATGTTCGGGTTGATCAAATCAGTTCCTGGCTTCCGCCAGATTTTCCGGTAATATGTGACCAGTACCCGAACCTAGGAGGTCCCGTGACTTCCGCCGCTCCCGGCCGCGTGCCGGCCCGTAGGGAGGGCGTGCCAACGCACCCACCTTGCCAATGACCGAAGCCGCCGCTCCTGCCCCCGCCTCGCAGCGCGACTCAGCGGAGGCGCCGACCCTCCACGCCTTGACACTCAGTGTCATAACACCTATAATCAGGGCATGACACCAGCCCTGCGGGACGAGATCAAGCAGCGGAAGCCCTTCAAGAGCATCTACGAAGAAGCCGCGCTCAACATCGTGCGCACCAGCGCCCTGCTCAGCGCCGACTTCGGGCAGGTGTTCAAGCCCTACGGCCTCACCGCGACCCAGTACAACGTCCTGCGGATCCTCCGCGGAGCGGACGAGAAGGGACTTTGCCGCAACGACGTCCGCGACCGGCTCCTGACCAAGATGCCGGACGCGACCCGCCTGCTCGACCGCATGGAGAAGGCCGGGCTCATCTCCCGCTCGCGCGAGCAGGAGGACCGGCGCCTCGTTGCGACCAGGCTCACGAAGAAAGGAAGGGAGCTGGTGGACGAGCTCGACCCCGTCGTCGCCCGGCAGCACAAGGCCAGGTTGGGCCACCTCTCCGACAAGCAGCTCGCCACGCTCAAGACGCTGCTGACCCTGGCGCGGAGCCGCCCATGATTTCTTTTGGACATAAAGGTGTTATCACATCAAACGGTATCACACGTAGTAACCCGTTCACCCTCATTCAAGGAGCAACGATGTTCTCTCTCTTCCACTCTCCCTCGCAGCGCCAGGTCGACGTCGGCCTGACGATCCTCCGCGTCGTCCTCGGCGTGATCTTCATCGCCCACGGCGGCCAGAAGCTGTTCGTCTTCGGCTTCGACGGCATCGCCGGCGCGTTCGGCCAGATGGGAGTGCCCGCGCCCGGGCTCGTCGGTCCCGCGATCGCGCTGATCGAGTTCTTCGGCGGTATCGCGCTGGCGCTCGGCCTGCTCACCAGGCTGGCGGCGCTCGGCATCGGATCCACCATGATCGGCGCGATCCTGCTCGTGCACCTTCCCGCGGGATTCTTCGCGCCCAACGGAGTCGAGTTCCCGCTGGCGCTGCTCGCGGCAGCCGCGACGCTCGTGGTCACCGGCGCCGGCAAGTATTCGCTCGACGCGCTGATCGCCGGCCGGCAGCCGGCGGCGGCTCCAAGCGCCGAGCTTCAGGCCAGGGTTCGCCGCGCCGCGTAAAGCGCAACCCTTTGGCGGTGCCGAGGGTACTTACAAAGAGTCCGGTCCGGATGTCCCGGGCCGGGCTCTTCTCACACAGGCCCAGCCATGAAAACGATCCTGCTGCTCTCTACTGCCGTCATCCTGTCGGCCGCCGGCGCCCGCTCCGCGGACGCCCAATCCACTCCGGCCGAGCGGGTCGCGTGCGACTCCGTTCCGGCGGACTGCGTCAAGCTGTCCGCGGCCGCCGACTCGGCGCTGCGCGAGATCGAGCGCGCCGCTACCGAGCTCGCCAAAGCCGTGGAGCAGACCGTTCGCCAGACCGCCAACGATCCGCAGCTCCGAATCACGGCGCTCAAGCTCGCCGCGGGAGCGCTGGCCGTCGCGCAGCAGACGCTGATCCAGAACGCCGACACGCTGGAGCGGATGCTCGCCGAAGCGTCGCGGCAGATGGCGTCCGCGCAGGCCGCGCTGGAAGCTCGCGCCGAGGCGACGAAGAAGCCGTAGCACCGATTCTTGCGATCCCGTTGCGCGGGGACAGCGCGCGCGATAATTCACAGGGATCGCAATGAATCACAGCAAGCTTCTTCGCAACTTCGCCGCGCTCGCGTGGCTCGCCGCCGCGCTCGCTTGCGCGGATTCGGACGAGCACCGCGCCGAAGAGGCGCTTTTGACGGCGGACAGCGAGGAGGGAGGGGCCCAGGGACTCCTCTCGCTCAATTACGAGATCACCTCCGAGGTCTTCAAGAAATGGAAGCGCGCGCAGCTGGCGCTCGATCGCGAGCTAGGGCGGAGCCGGTCGCGCTCGCTCAAGGCTTCGATCATCGGAGCGCGGCCGACGCGGGAAGCGATCGAGCGGTCGGTCGCCCGCGTCGAGGAGAACGCCCGCGCGAGGCGCGCCATCGAGCAGGCGGGGATGAGCCCGCGCCACTACGTGGTGGCGACGGTCGCGCTGTTCCAGGCCACGAGAGGTATCGACCCGATCACCGGAGAGACCTTCCGCGGCGTGCCGGCCCGCAACGTGGAGTTCGCGCGGCAGAACCGGGCGGAGATCGAATCGGCCGAAGAGGCGCGGGAGTTCCAGGAGATCGCCGATAGCATAGCGGCCGCGCGCGCTGCAATGGCCGCGGCGCCGGAATCCGTGGAAGTAATCGTGGACACTGTCCCGCCGCGGGTGCCTGTTCCTACTCGGGTACCGACTCCGACGCCGGCGCCGACACCAACGCCCCAGCCTACCCAGCCGCCGCCACGACCCACGACAAATACGACACCGGCGACCCCGGCCGCGCCGGATCAGCCATCTTTACGGTAGCAGAGTCAATCGGAGATTCTTGATGTACAACAACATGAAGGTTTTCGCGCTGATGGCCGGCATGACGGCGCTGCTCGGCGCCATCGGATTGTATCTGGGCGGCGACGGCGGGCTGACGACCGCGCTGCTGTTCGCCGGAGTGATGAACGTCGCGATGTACTTCTGGTCGCACAAGATCGTGCTGAAGATGTACCGCGCGCGCATCGTCACGGCCGCGGAAGCGCCCGAGCTGTACGAGATGGTGGACCGCCTGCGGCAGCGCGCGAACCTGCCAATGCCGGTCGTCGCGATCGCGCCGCACGAGCAGCCCAACGCTTTCGCCACCGGGCGCGACCCGCATCACGCCGTGGTGTGCGTCACCGAAGGGATCGTGCGTCTGATCAGCAAGGAAGAGCTCGAGGGCGTGATAGCCCACGAGCTGGGACACATCCGCAACCGCGACATGCTGCTGCAGACCGTGACCGCGACCATGGCGGGCGCGATCTCGTTTCTGCCGCGGCTGGCGCTGTGGGGCGGCGGGAGCCGCGACCGCAACGTGCATCCGGCGATCGCGATCGCGCTGATGATTCTCGGCCCGCTGGCGGCGATGATCATCCAGGCCGCGATCAGCCGGCAGCGCGAGTTCAAGGCGGACGCCGCCGGCGCGGAGATCTGCGGCCGGCCGCTGGATCTCGCGAGAGCGCTCCGCAAGCTGGAAGCGGGAGCGCACCGGATTCCGATGAACGTGTCGCCCGCGGCGGCGCCGCTGGCGATCGTGAATCCGCTGTCGGCCGCGCACGGCGGCGCGATGTTGAAGTGGTTCTCCACGCATCCGCCGACGGCGGAGCGCGTCCAGCAGCTCGAGGCCATTGCGGCGGGGACGCAAGTCGCCGCGTAACGTGAGCCGCACCACGTCACTCCGCGCCCGCCTGCTCTTCGCGGGCGGCGCGGCGTTGATGTCCGCGTGCGCGCCGGCGCGGCCGCCCGAGCCGCCGACGCCAGCCGTTCACGTCCGGCGCGCCATGGCCGCCGGCATCGACGACCGCCTGCCCGCGATGCTCGATTCCATCATGGCGGTGGGCATAACCGAGCGGGCGGCCCCCGGCGGGTCGATCGCCATCGGACGGTACGGCCAGCACGTGCTCGCGCGCGGCTACGGGCGCACCGACTGGGCGGCGGGCGCGCCCGCGGTGGACGACCGCACGATCTACGACCTTGCCTCGCTCACGAAGGTCGTCGTGACCACGACTGCGGCGATGATTCTCGAGGAGGAAGGCCGTCTCGATCTCGACCGCACGGTCGCGTCGTACCTACAGGAGTTCAACGACTCGAGCAAGGCCGCGATAACCATCGAGATGCTGCTCACGCACCGCGGCGGGCTGGAGGCGTACGCGCAGCTGTTCACCACGCTGCGCGGCCGCGAGGCATACCTGGAAGCGATCAACGCGCGGCCGCTGCGGTATCCCCCGGGAGAGCGCAGCGTGTACAGCGACTGGGACATGATCCTCCTGCAGCTCGTGATCGAGCGCATCACCGGCGAGCCGCTCGACGTGTTCGCGCGCTGGCGGATAACCGAGCCGCTCGGAATGACCGACAGCTTCTTCAATCCGGACTCGTCGCTTCTCGTGCGCATAGCGCCGACCGAGCTGCTGGCGTCCACTGGCCGGCTCATTCACGGAGTCGTGCACGACGAGAACGCGCGCGCGTTCGGCGGAGTCGCGGGACACGCCGGCTTCTTCTCCTCGGCGCGCGATCTCGCGATCTTCGCGCAGATGATGCTGAACGGCGGGCATTACGGGACCGTGCGCATCCTCCGTCCCACGACGATCGCGCGCTGGACCTCGAGGCAGGAGGCCGACACCAGCCGCGCGCTGGGGTGGGACACGCCGTCGGGCAGGTCGAGCGCCGGCCGCTATTTCTCGCCGCGCGGTTTCGGGCACACCGGCTTCACCGGAACGTCGATCTGGATCGACCCGGTGAAGGACATGTACGTGGTGCTGCTCACCAACCGCGTGAACCCGACGCGGCAGAGCACTCGGGTTTTTCGGCTGCGGCGGGACGTGGCGGATGCGGCGCAGTGGGCGGTGATGGATGCGCCGCTGGTGGAGTGGGAGGTCACGCGCGTGATGCCGGAGCCCGGTGGGGGCAGCTAGTAACTACCTAACCTCTCCCCCCTTACCGCCGTCTTCATCACCAGAGTTCGATCAAGTGAGGTCAGCATTCGTTCCAGATGGGAGACTTGCTGGGACAGCCGCGCGTGTTCGTCGTTCTTGAGATAGCCGAGGTCTCGGGCTAGAAGCAGTTGATACTCCGCCTCGCACGCCGAGCCCGTCGCGATCTGGACGAAGGAGGCGAACGCTCCCGTGGAGTCCCGGCCGCAACCTTCGGCTAGGTTGGTAGGAACCGACACGACGGATTTGCGAAGTTGTGCGGTCAGTCCATAACGCTCGTCGGTAGGGAATGATTTGGTCGTGGAATAAACATCCAGTACGAAAGAGTGCGCTTTCATCCAAACTTTCAGCTTTTTGAAGTCCTGCACGGTAGCACTCCGGCGAGAGAGGAAGGGCAAGATGCGGCAATTCGTCCGGGGTCCCACCGCGTTTCCGCTAACGCGCAATCATTTTCCCGCATTAGTAGTTTGTTACTAGTCACTAGTCACTAGTCACTAGTCACAGGCTAAATAGTCACCAGTATGTCTAACAGAGAACGTGTCCCACTCGTCATCGTCGAATACGACGCCATCGCCGAAAGGCTCGCGCGGCGCATCGGCGAAATCATCCAGCAGCGCCGCGCGGAGGGCTCCCACGCCGTGCTCGGGCTCGCCACCGGCAGCACGCCGATCGGGATCTACCGCGAGTTGATCCGCATGCACCGCGAGGAGGGGCTCGACTTCTCCGACGTGGTAACGTTCAATCTGGACGAGTACTACCCGATGAAGCCGGACAGCATCCACAGCTATCACCGGTACATGTGGGAGAATCTCTTCTCGCACATCAACATCCGGCCGGAGAACGTGCACATCCCGCGGGGCGACGTATCGCGCGAGCAGGTGGACGATGAGTGCGTCGCGTACGAGGAGGCCATCCGCCAGGCGGGCGGCATCGATCTCCAGCTGCTCGGCATCGGCAAGACGGGACACATCGGCTTCAACGAGCCGGGCTCGGGGATCGAGTCGCGCACGCGGCGCATCGCGCTCGACACCGTCACGCGCCGCGACGCGGCCGCCGATTTCTTCGGCGAGGACAACGTCCCGACCGAAGCGATCACGATGGGCGTCGCCAGCATCATGGAGGCGCGCGAGATCGCGCTCGTCGCCACCGGCGAGCACAAGTCGGAGATCGTGCGGCGCGCCGTCGAGGGCGAGCCCGATCCCGACGTGGCCGCGACCTATCTGCAGGAGCACTCGAACGCCGTGTTCTACCTCGACCCCGCCGCCGCGGCCGAGCTGACGCGGGTGAAGACGCCGTGGGTCGTGGGCGAGGTGCTGTGGACGCGCGCGCGCGAAATCGAGGCGGTCATCTGGCTCAGCGAGGTGACGGGCAAGTCCGTCCTCAAGCTCGACTCGCTCGATTACCGCGAGCACCATCTCAGTGCGCTACTCGCGCGCCACGGCTCGGCGGGCCCGCTCAACGGCGAGGTGTTCAACGCGCTGGTCGCGAAGATCCGCGGCCGCAGCAAACTCCCGACGGGGAAGCGCATCATCGTGTTCTCGCCGCACCCGGACGACGACGTCATCTCGATGGGCGGCATCCTGCACAAGCTCCACCAGAACGGGAACAACATTCTGGTCGCCTATATGACT
This sequence comes from Gemmatimonadaceae bacterium, assembly GCA_040882285.1. Lineage (NCBI taxonomy): Bacteria > Pseudomonadati > Gemmatimonadota > Gemmatimonadia > Gemmatimonadales > Gemmatimonadaceae > Gemmatimonadaceae bacterium. The sequence goes on along the minus strand of JBBEBQ010000005.1, from coordinate 267,377 downwards.
TCGGGGAACATCGCGGTGTTCGATCACGAGGTTCGCCGCTACGTGGACTTCATCCGCCGCGCGGGGCTGGAGCTGGGCGTCACCGATCCCGCGTCGCCCACGCGGCTCGCGGCGATCGAGAAGTTCCTCGACGGCAAGTCTCCGGGTGAAGTCGACAGCGAGGAGGTCCTCATCCTCAAGCGGACCATCCGCGAAGCGGAGGCGGTGGCGGGCATCCGCACGTTCGGCATGGGCCGCGAGCAGGCGCGCTTCCTCAACATGCCGTTTTATCAGACCGGGAAGGTGCGCAAGGATCCGATCGGCGACGAGGACGTGCGCATCGTGCTGGCTCTCCTGGAGGAGCACCGCCCCGAGCTGATGTTCGTGGCGGGCGATCTCTCCGACCCGCACGGGACGCACCGGATGTGCCTCGAGGCGGTCGAGCTCGCGCTGGAGTCCTACGACGGCGAGACGCCGGAGATGTGGTACTACCGCGGCGCGTGGCAGGAGTGGAGCGTCAGCGACGCCGACGTGCTGGTGCCGCTGTCCGAGGACGAGCTGCGCGCCAAGATCACGGCGATCTTCCAGCACCAGTCGCAGAAGGACCGCGCGCCGTTCCCCGGACCGGACGAGCGCGAGTTCTGGCAGCGCGTGGAAGGCCGCAACCGCAACACCGCGCACCTCGTGGATCAGCTCGGGCTGCCGGAGTATTTCGCGATGGAGGCCTACGTAGTGCGGAGGAACGGAGCGCCGCTCGAGGTCGAGCCGGTGCCGACGAGCACCCTCAGGGTGGGGAGCCTTCAGCCGGCGGGCTGACCGGTGGCCGGACCGTCCTTCGGCAGTCGCAGCGTAAAAGTCGATCCCTCGCACCATGCGAGCGGAACGTCAGGTGGAGGAGCGAGGCGAATGCCTGAATCCAGACGGAAGACCGACGACGAATGGCGGCAGCAGCTCACGCCCGAGCAATACCGGATCGCGCGCGAAAAGGGGACGGAGCGCGCGTTCACCGGCGCGTACCACGACACGAAGCAGCCGGGCGTGTACCGCTGCGTGGCGTGCGGCACGGAGCTGTTCCGCTCGGACGCGAAGTTCGATTCCGGCAGCGGCTGGCCGAGCTTCACGCAGCCGGTCGCGAACGAGAACGTGAAGACCGCGGAAGACACGAGCCACGGAATGCGGCGCATCGAGGTGACGTGCGCCGCGTGCGACGCGCACCTGGGCCACGTCTTCCCCGACGGGCCGGGGCCCGAAGGCATCCGCTACTGCATCAACTCGGCGGTGCTGAAGCTCGAGCCGGAGTAGCCGCTAGACCGTGGCCTCGATGAAGCTGCGAATGTCGGCATCGCTCAGCGCCGGCTCACCGGGCGAGACGTTGTCGAGCTTGCCTTCCTTCATCCAGGTCTCGAGCGTCCCGACCAGATCGAACAGGTGCTCGAAGTCGTCGACGATGAAGAGCAGCGGCTGATAGTGGTCGATCTCGAAGTACTGGTTCACCACCCACTCGAGCTGGATCGGGTACCGCTGCACGGTCGGTGAGTCGACGCTGTGCGCCAGCTCCCCGTAGGACGAGAGCAAGCCGCTGCCGTACGCCTTGAGCCCCTTGCCGTCCTCGGACTTCATCAGCCCGAACTCGATCGTGAACCAGAAGAACCGGGCCATCGCCTTGATGATGCTGGTGGCGCGGCGCGCCTGCTCGTCCTTGTCGCGGACGTCCTGCACCAGCCGCACGGCGGTGTGCGCCGCCTCGCCGAACCGCACCAGCGTGTCGGCGAACGCCTGGTCCGTGTGCATCGGCACGTGGCCGGCGATGTCGTGGAAGATGTCCGGCTCGGGCAGGTAATCGAGCGTTGTGCCGTCCCGGATGGTGATCGTGGTGGGGAACTCGCGCCGGCGGAGACAGTCGAAGAACAGGAACGGCGGCACGTAGCCGCTCACCGCTTTCGCCTGAAAGCCGGTGCGCGGCGCCATGAACTTGTTGACGTCCTCGAGGCGCGGGATCCGGTCGGGCGTCAGGCACAGCGTCTCGAGCCCCTGCAGAAACCGGTGATTGGCGTACTTCAGCCAGCGGTCGTGCATCCGGGCGTACAGCTTGCGCCACGCCTCGTGGTTGGGCTCGCTGTACAGCTCGTACGGCTGGTGGATGTACAGCTCGCCGCGACTCACCGCCTCTTCGATGAAGGGCGCCTTGGTGGTCGTGAGACCCGCTCGACTGACTTCCGTCACTGGGATAGCCATTCTACATCCTCAACTGATGGCTCGGGGAAATATAGGTGACTAGTGATTAGTGACTAGTGACTAGTAACTACGGCCGCGTTGTTGACGCAAGCTCATGCGTTAGGGCATTATACACTCTGTGGCAAAACAAGATTCCATCCAGCTCGAGGGCACGGTCGTCGATGTCCTCCCCAACGCGACGTTTCGCGTATCCGTGAACAGCGGGCACGAGGTGCTGTCCACCCTGGCCGGCAACATGCGGCGGTTCCGCATTCGGGTGCTTCAGGGCGATCGCGTAACTGTCGAAGTGTCGCCGTACGATCTCACTCGCGGCCGAATTACCTTCCGCCATAAGACCTAACGGGGTCACTGCGCTGCGCGCTGCCAGCTTGAAGCTGCCAGCTGCGAGCAAGGCGGAAAACCTCGGCTGTTGGGGCGCAGGTCGCAGCACGCAGCACGCAGGGTAGTTCGCAGTTACTAGTCACTAGTCACTAGTCGCCCCTCAAGGCTGCCATCGGCGTTTCCCGGAACACTTCCCGCCCCGCTAGCAACCCGATCGTGACCGTTAGTCCGATCATCAACCCCGCAATGCCGAGACTCGCCTTTATCGCCGGTGTGAAAGCGGTGTCGAACACGAAGCGCGTGATCGCCCACCCGGCGGCGTAGGCCAGCAGCAGCCCCGTAGCGCTGCCAAGCACGCCGAGCGCGGTGTATTCGGCCAGCATCACCCGCGCGACCTGCGCGCGCGTAGCGCCGAGCGTCTTGAGCAGCACGCCTTCGCGCACGCGCTCGCGCCGGGCGCCCGCGACCGCCGAGATCAGGATCGGCACGGCCATCGCGAGACTGAACAGCGCGAGGAAGCGCACGGCGACCGTCACGCGATCCAGGATCTTGCCGATCGTGTTCTGGATGAGCGAGAGGTCGATGCTCGACACGTTCGGGAAGCGGGACACGATCGAGCGCTGCAGCCGCGCGGTCTGGGCCGCGTCGAGGGTCTTCGCCGTCACGATGTACTGCGTCGGCGCGCGCGCGAGCGCCTCCGGCCGAAACACGATGAAGAAGTTCGGCTCGAACCTGTTCCAGTCCACGGCGCGCAGGCTGGTGATCCGCGTCGGCACCTGCACTCCCTGCACGTCCCAGACGACCACGTCGGCGAGCTCGAGCCTGAGATCACGGGCAAGGTCCTGCTCGACGGAGATCGCGGACGTGTCGGACTGCGCGCTCGTCTCCGCGTCCCATTTGCCGGCGACGAGCCGCTCCGACGCCACCAGCGTGTCGCGGAAGGTCGAGCGGTACTCGCGGCGCAGCGCCCAGCGCGCGCGTCTTCCCTCGGGTGTGCGCTCGATCCGGTCGTCGGTGACGGGTACTCCGTTGATGGAGCCGACCCGCATGACCACGACCGGGGCTTTCTGAACCATCCGCTCCGCGCCCGCGCGCACCAGTGAGTCCACGCCCGGCTGCTGGTCCTGCTGCACGTCGAAGAACACGACGTTCGCGCTGGAGCTGCCCACTCCCAGCGAGAAGCGGTCGAGTAGGCTCGATTGCACCACGTACAGCGTAGTCACGAGAAACACCCCGAATCCGAGCGCGAGAATCACCGGCCGCGTCTGGTTGGCCGGGCGGTGCAGGTTGGAGATCCCCTGCCGCAGGACGTACGGCCAGCGCGGCCGCACGGCCTTGCGCGCGAGCCACGACAGGAGTGCGGCACTCACGCCGAGCACCAGCAAGGCGACCCCTGCACCGATGCTCATCGCGACGCCTTCGGTGAGCGAGCCGGTGCGCATGACGGCGATGGTCACGATGCTGGCGGCGATCGCGGCGTTCACCAGCAGCCGCGGCGCGTCGCGCCAATGCATCCGCAGCACGTTCGAGTCCGCGTCGCGCCGCAGCGTCTGCAGCGGCGAGATCTTCCGCAGCGCGAGCAGCGGACGCAGCGCGAACGCCAGCGCGACCCACGCGCCCACGAGCAGCCCGGCGACCATCGCCGACGGCTCGGGCCGGACGCTCACGTCCACGGGCAGAACGTCGCTGAGCGCGATCGGCACGAGAAACTGCATGCCGAGTCCGAGCACGACACCGAACGCGGCTCCGATCAGCCCCATCACGGCCGCCTGGAGCACGTACACAGCCAGCACCTGCCGGCTCGTCGCGCCGAGGCAGCGAAGAATCGCCACCGTGTCGATCTTGCGCGCGACGAACGCGTGCACTCCGCTCGCGACGCCGAGCCCTCCCAGCAGCAGCGCCACCAGTCCGACTACGCCGATGAACTGCGCGAGCTGCGCGATCGCGTCGCTGACGTCCTCCTCGGTCTGCTCGGCGGTCTGCACCCTGACGTCGAGCGCGCGCCGCCGCGGGCGCACGTCGCGCGAGATCCGCTCGGCGATCTCCGGGGTCCGCGTTTTTCCTAGCACCTCGTAGCTCGCGGTGCTGCCGAATTGCAGCAGCTGCGTTTCGGCAAGGTATCGCGCAGGTATGAATACGCGCGGGCCGATCATCTCCGAGATCTCCGGCGTGCCGGGGATGTCGGTCACCGTCCCGGCGATGGCAAAGCGGGCGTAGCCGATCGAGATCGTGTCGCCGATCCGGACATCGAGCGCAGTCAGCAGCGAGGGGTCGATCAGCGCGTGCGGCCCGGTCCGCAGCGCGCTCCACCGGCCCGCCGGTTCCGTCGTGATGTCGCCGTACAGTGGATAGTTGCCAGTGACCGCCTGGATGGGCGCGAGGCGCGAATCGCCGCTCCGCCGCGCTACGGCCATCGAGGGGAACTTGGTGATTCGCGCGATCTCGACGCCGTTTCGCGCGAGCGAATCGAACAACGAATCCACGGCCGGGCGGAAGGGCTGACGAGAGCTGAATGCGATGTCGCCGCCGAGCAGCACGCGCGACTGCTCGCGTAGCGAGCGAGTGAGATTGGCCGCGAAGGAGTCGATCGCGACCAGCGCGCCGACGCCGAGCGAGATGGACGACATCGACAGCAGCAGCCGCCTGCGCGCGGTCCGGCTCTCGCGCCACGCGAGCCGCGCGATGGAGCGCCACAGCCGCATCAGATGGACCGGTCTTCGACCAGCGCGCCGTCGCTCAGGCGGATGAGGCGGCACGCGCGCGACGCGACAGTCTGCTCGTGGGTCACCACGATCACCGTGGTGCCGGATTCGCGATTCAGCTCGACGACCGTGTCCATGATCATCTCGCCGGTAACGCCGTCGAGGTTGCCCGTCGGCTCGTCGGCGAAGAGGATGCGCGGGGAATTGGCGAAGGCGCGCGCGATCGCTACGCGCTGCTGCTCGCCGCCGGAAAGCTGGGCGGGGAAGTGGCTGCCGCGCTTGCCCAGCCCCACGCGGGCGAGCAGCTCCCGCGCGCGAAGGGCGGCGTCGCGCTCGCCGCGCAGCTCGAGCGGGACCTGCACGTTCTCCAGCGCCGTCAGTGCGGGGATAAGCTGAAAGCTCTGAAAGACGAACCCGACCTTGGCGCCGCGCAGCCTGGCGCGTCCGTCCTCGGACATCGCCGTGATGTCGTCGCCGTCGAGGACCACAGTGCCCCGCGTCGGTGTATCCAATCCGGCGAGCAGGCCGAGCAGCGTGGTCTTGCCGCTGCCGGACGGTCCGGAAATCGCGACGAGGTCGCCCTGCGGGACGCTGAAGCTGACGTCCCGCAGCGCTGTTAAGCTTGATGATCCGCTCTGGTATTCCTTCGTGAGGTTGGTAGCGACGAGCATGAGAACCCTTGGGATCGTGATGGTTGCGGTGGTCGCGGCATGCGCGGCGTGCGCGCCAGATGACAAGAATACCGCGCGCGCGGATGCGGGGCAGGTGAGCGCGCGCGAAAGCCGCGACACCGCTTCGGCCGCGGGCGTCGCGCGCGCGGGTGGGACGAAGGTGTTATTCGTCGGGACCAGTCTCACCGCTGGGTACGGGCTGACGCCGGAGCTGGCGTATCCGTCGGTCGTCGCGCGATTGGCCGAGTCGGACGGAGTGCCGATCGAAGCGACGAACGCGGGGCTGAGCGGCGAGACGTCCGCCGGCGCGCTCCGGCGGATGGACTGGATCCTCCGCGCTCCCGCGGACGTCATCGTGATAGAGACGGGCGCGAACGACGCGCTGCGCGGGCTCGATCCCGACTCGACGCGCGCGAACCTCGAGCGGATCATCGCCCGGATCAGGGCGGCGCAGCCGCGCGCGGAGATCGTGCTGGTGCAGATGGAGGCGCCGCCCAACTACGGCATCGGTTACGTGCGCCGCTTTCGCGCGATGTACGCCGCCGTCGCGCGGGATGAGGAAGTGGCGCTCGCGCCGTTTCTCCTGGACGGCGTCGCGGGATTGCCCGAGCTGAACCAGGCCGACGGAATTCATCCCAACCGGCGCGGCGCCGAGCTGGTAGCCGCGAACGTCTGGAAGGCGCTCAGGCCGGTGGTGGAGAGAGCGGAGAGCGCCGGCGGGGATTAGCACTTGCGGGTCGTTTGGCGTGGTCACATCGTCTGAGCGGAGGTCATATGCCCGGTCCTGTCGCTCCCGCGCGTGGTATTAGTCGCTGGTCGGCGGCCGTTTTCTGCGCGGCCCTGATCGTCGGTGCTGCCGAGGGCAGCTCCCAGGCGACGACCTCGGAGCTGCACGGCGTGGTGCTGAGCGAAGCGGGCGATCCGCTGGGTGACGTCGCGGTCTCCATCGCGTCGGGCGACTTGAGCACGCGAACCGACACGGACGGCCGGTTCAGCTTCACGGCCGCTCCCTGGGGCCAGGTGCGGCTGCGGGTGCGCGCGCTTGGGCACGCGCCGCTGGACACGCTGCTGCTTCTGCAAAGCGGAACGACACGCACCGTCCAGCTGCGGCTCCGGCAAGTCGTGCCGCAGCTGGACACGGTGACCGTGCAGGCCACGATGGCCTACGGCAAGCCGGCGCGGTACCGACATACCGGCAAGTTCGACGACTTCTACGAACGGCGGGCGAAGAAGCCGGGGTCGTATTTCACGCGAGAAGACATCGAGCGATCCGGTCGCAGCCAGGTCTCCGAGCTGGTGTCATCGGTGGCCGGGATCACTCTGGGATATCGCCTCAGTCCCAGGGGAATGGAGCCATACCTCAGGGTGGCTAGATGCACCGGGACCGCAATTCGAACCTCCGGTCCAGCCTACACATGGTTTGCCGTGTTTGTCGACGGGCAGCGCCTCGGGTTGGATGTGCTCGGGGAGTTGAAGACCAGCGAGATTGAGACGATCGAGGTGTACCGCGGCGCCTCGCAGCTCCCGATCGAAGCCGTCGGTGACGCGTGCGCCGCGGTTTTCATCACCACCCGCTACAGCCCCGGGTCCGTCCTGGACACGAATCGCTAGGGTCCTTCCTGGCGGTGACATTTGTCTCGGCGGACGGCCCGGCGACCCGGTGCTCGCGCCGGCTGGCGAGCCGTAACCGGCGAATGCATATTGGAGCGCCCTGGCGACAACTCACGGGGCTCATCGCATAAACGCCAACACGCGGAGGACACCAATGTCACAGCGCGCCGTACTCGCCATCCCGCTGTTCGCCCTTCTCGCTTGTGCCGAGCAGCCGGCTCCCGCCACGTCAGACACCACTGGATCTCCAGCGGCCACGAGCGCCGACATCGCGGCTGTTCGTGATGCATGGCTTGCCGCGGCGGCCAGGGATGATGCCGCGGCGGTGGCGGCGATGTACACCGACGACGCCATCTTCGTGGCGACCGAAGCGCCGGCCGCCCGCGGCCGGGCGGCGATTCAGCAGGCGCTGGCCGAGTCGTTCCCGATCAGCACGATCGACACCGTCGATTCGAGGGAAGTCGTCGTGTCGGGCGACGTCGCTTACGATTACGGCGAATTCAGACAGACAGTCACTCCGCCGAACGGCGCGGCGCAGACTGTTCGCGGCCACTACGTCGTGACGCTTCGGCGGCAGCCGGACGGTTCCTGGAAGCTGTCGAAGCACGTCAGTACGACGCCTCCCGCGGCGGCGGCCCAGCCCTAGCGAGAACCGGGCTCCTGCCCGGTTGCAGGACGCCCCAAAATCCGCTAAATTCAAAGGCTGTCTTGGTTTATGGCCGCTGCACGCGCCTCCGGGCGGTGCAGCTAACGTTTTTGAAGGAAGATCAGCTATGGCAATGCCCGCAACCCAGATCCGCCGGGGTATGGTCCTCGTCCACAACGGCGAGCCGTGCCGCGTGGTCGAGTTCCGGCATCACACGCCGGGGAATCTGCGCGCGATGATTCAGACGAAGCTCAAGAACCTGCGTTCCGGCTCGAGCTTCGAGCACCGCTTCCGCGCGTCGGATTCGGTGGAGAAGGCGTCCATGGAGACGCACGATCTCGAGTTCATGTACCAGGGTGGCGACACGTACCACTTCATGAACACCGAGAACTACGACCAGATCGAGCTGGACGAGGAGGCGCTGGGCGACAACGCGCAGTGGATGCAGCCGGGGATGCGGATCCAGGCCGAGTACTACAACGGCCGGCCGATCGGCATTCAGCTGCCCAACGCGATGGTGTTCGAGATCGTAGACACTTCACCGGTCATGAAGACCGCGACGAAGACGGCGTCGGCCAAGCCGGCGAAGCTGGAGAACGGAGTCGTGGTGAACGTGCCCGAGTTCGTGGGCACGGGCGAGAAGATTCGCGTGAACCCGAATACGGGAGAGTACCTCGATCGGGCGAAGTAGCGTCGGTTGATTCGCCCGTCGGGCGGGCTTAGAATGACAGGTGACTAGTGACTAGTGACTAGTCCATGGTGGCTGTAGCTCAATTGGTTAGAGCACCGGTCTGTGGCACCGGGGGTTGCGGGTTCAATTCCCGTCAGCCACCCTCGAAAGAAGCGGTCGAAGTTGGAGGCCGTGTTAGGTCCGTAGCTCAATTGGTAGAGCACCGGTCTCCAAAACCGGGGGTTGCAGGTTCAAGTCCTGCCGGGCCTGTACTGAAAACCAGCTGTTAGCTGTTGGCTCTTGGCTGTTAGCAAAAAGCCAATAGCCAATAGCCAATAGCCGCAGTCCTGGCGGTATCGTCTAGGGGACTAGGACGGAGCCCTCTCAAGGCTCAAACACGGGTTCGAATCCCGTTACCGCTATGTTGTTGCAGGATGCTGTCGAGGGGAAAACCGTACGGCCCCATCGTCTATCGGTTAGGACGGCACCCTTTCACGGTGCAGAGAGGGGTTCGATTCCCCTTGGGGCTACTGGATGGGTGTACGACGGTCGTTGCTGTAAGCTGCTAGCTGCTAGCTGCTAGCTGCTAGCTGTTTTTTTTGGGGGCTGTAGCTCAGCTGGTTAGAGTGCCGGTCTGTCACACCGGAGGTCGCGGGTTCGATCCCCGTCAGCCCCGTAGTAGCAGTTACTAGTCACTAGTCACTAGTCACTAGTAACCGCAGTTCATGCCCTGGTGGTGAAATTGGTAGACACGCCATCTTGAGGGGGTGGTGCCGAAAGGCGTCGCGGTTCGAGTCCGCGTCAGGGCATGTGAAGGGCGCTATTGGCTGTTAGCTGTTGGCTATTGGCCAAGCGGAAGGACAGGAACGGTAACGGCGGTTGTGGGGCAGTTAGCCAAGAGCCAACAGCCAACAGCCAACAGCCAACCGCTCAGTTCCCCGCCACAGTAGCTCAGTGGTAGAGCACTCGATTCGTAATCGAGCGGTCGTCGGTTCAATCCGAGGACTCCGCTCACTGGTTGTGTCGCTATACACGCTCGTAACCTCCTTCCCGACGTACCGTTTTCAGGGTGTCTGCGGGATTGATTGTATCTGAGGGTGTTTCGTTTTTCGTCTTCGGTAGCTGTATGGCCCGCCGGCTTAGCTCAGTGGTAGAGCACTCGATTCGTAATCGAGCGGTCCCGAGTTCGACCCTCGGAGCCGGCTTACTATTCCGTGCCATCGTCGTCCCCTTTTCCTCCCTCGGCCGCCGCCGGAGCGGCCTTCGGAAAGCCGGCACCCACCATAGCTGCAGTCTTTTGCTGCGCCTCTTCGCGCTGCAGCAGATAGCTGTCCCGAACCACGCGCATCGACTTGTCGCCGATCCAATCCGCGGCGGCCTTCTCGCTCCCGGTCGCATCGTAGATGTCGCCCGAGATCCCGCGCCTGAAGCCGTGGTACGCGCGGAACCTGATGTGCGGGATCGGAGGCGTGCACCGGGCCTCGGCGTCGTGCAGCATCTTCACCGCCGCCTGGTAGGTCCAGGGCTCGTCGCGATCGCGAACGCGCTGCTGCACCGCGAAGAAGATCCAGCGCCCCATGTACTTCCAGCGGACCGCCCAGCCGTATGCGACCCAGAATGCCTCGGCGACCGGCTCGGGCATGGGCTGCCAGCGCTCGCTCCCGATCTTGTCCAGCTCGGGGCGCCAGTGGATCCTGCCGCCGAACTGAAGCCGGCGCTCCTTCGTCTCCGGATCCTCGACGAACACCGGCTCGTCGAGCTCGATGTCGCGCCACTCAAGGCTCCGCGCCGCCTGCTGCCGCGGACCGCAGAGCCCGATCAGCGTCGTCAGCGCGTACGCGCGCCACCGGTTCGCGTCCCGGGGCGAGAACTGAGCGATGAGGCGGGCGCGCTCGTCGGCTGAGTACTCCGCCATCTTCTCGACCTTGCGCGCTGCGTCCCGGCCAAACTTCGCCCGGTACGACATTACCTTGGTCGGCGGGATCAGATCGCGATCGACGCCCCACCGGAACACGGCCGTGACGTAGCTGATCGAGATCTTCACCTGGTTGACCGAGTGGTCGTTGGCCACCATGGCGCGCTTGAACTCGTCGATCTTCTCCCGGGTGATCAGATGTGCGGGCGTCGCTCTCCCGGCGAAGAGCTCGAACTTGGCCCAGCGCTGCCTCTGCAGCTCGAGCGTCCGCGGCCGCCACGCATCCATGTTGGCGACGAGGTACTTGTCGAAGAGCTCGCGCAGCGAGATCGGCGAGATCTCAGTCCTCGCCGGCGTTGTCACCTGCTCGTGCACGCCCTGCGCGAAAGCCTTCGCCTCCGCCAACCCCTTCCGCGTGTCGTCGAACGACTGCGCGTGCCGGCCGGCCGCGTCCTTCCAGAGCACGCGGATCATGTCGCGGCCGCGAACCCGCTCGCGAACCGCACGGACGTAGCCGGCGCGCCGCGGCTGGCCGAACTGGAAGAGCTTCTTCGGCGTCACCGCGGCCCCCCCCATTGGCTGCCGCACCTTGCGCAGAAAATCCGCGCGTAGCGCTCGAAGCCCGCCAAACCATCACGCAGCTCATCCTCGCTCGGCTTCACACCCTGTGCCGCCTTGCTCGTCCAGTGGTGGTCCTCGAACAAGTGACAGCGAATCCAATTCCACATACGCGCGACTGTCACGACGCCCTCTTCAACTCGCCGGCGGCGATCGCGCGGCCAGCTGCACGCGCCGCGGCGACGTCGGGGCGGTTCGGGATCGCAGAGCTCCGGTACTCGCGCTCGCCCTTCGAGTTGAAGCGAGCATTATCCGTCTCGAGCAGCTCTCGCCACCGGCGGTGCAGCGTCTTCACCGAAAGCCCGGACTTGAGCACTGCCGCTGGCTCGGGCAGCCACGTGATGTAGTCCTCAGCCGCGGCGTACACGCTATCGAGCAGCTTCTCGACGTATTCGGCTTGCTGGCCGTGGCCGGTGCGCCGGAGCACCGACACCTCTTCCCGCGCGTCGGCGATCACCTGGGCGAGATCCATTACCGCTGTCTCTCCAGGGCCGCGACATGCTTCTCCGGCTCGTACTTCGGGTGGTTGGTTTTCATGTGGGCACGGAGGTTCTTGAATACCTCCGAGCAACAGGGGCAGCGCCCAGCCTTGGCCCTGCGCTTCATCTTGGTGATCACGCCTTTCCGCGCCGTTACTGAGCGATTAGCCGCATCGCGCTGCAGCCGGACCTTAGCGGCACCCTCCCTGGCGTACTTCAGGCAGCGCTCGGTGTTCTCGAGATCGCGCGCGAGCTGCCAGGCCTTCCGCTCGATCTCCGTCTGAGCGAGGTAGTACTGGATATGGCCGTTCGGGCAGTAGAACCCTTCGTGAGATTTTCGTAGGCGCGCTTGGTGCCCGTTCTCGAGCCCGAACAGGACTCCGCAACTGCAGCACGTGACGGCATTGATGGTCGTCAAGACCGTTTCGTTCCACGCTGTCATCGTCATTGGGTGAGCTCTAGCCTGGCGTGCACGGGGCTGTCCGCAGGCTGCCGCGCGATCGGCGCGGTTTTCAGATGGCGCGGCGCGTTCGGACAGTCCGCGAAGTGACTGATCCCGCGGCCGTAGGTCGTCCGCGTCGGCTCGATCGCGAACACGTGCTTGACCGAGATCGGGAGCGGCTTGCTGCGCGGGACGTCGCCCTTCCGCTTGGGCTTCGGCGTGTGCTCGACGAAGTAGATGCGCTGCCGGCACGAGCTGCACTCGGACGGCTGCGTGCCCGGGGCGATCAAATACATCCCCGTCTCTTTCTCGATCACGACGTTGCCTCCTCGGTGCCATCGAAGGGGGCTCGCGCGCACAGCTCGTCAACGACCACGCGGAGGGAAGTCTCATAACCAGCCATATCGATGAACGAACGCGAGGCACCGATCGCGATCATGTGACCGAGCCTCTGCGCGCGCACGGCGATGCGCTCGACGACGACATCGAGCCTCGCGGCCCTGAGCGCCTCGGCGCGCTGGTCGGCGAGAGTCCTTACCTGCTCGTCAGAAGCGGGCGGCGTCAGGTAGGCCAAGTCCTCGCACGTAATACTCAGCAGGATGTTCTCCAGCTCGTCCCCTGCGGCGTCGCGCTCTCCCTTGCTCGGATCGATGAGCGGTATGAGCCGCATCGCGCGGGACAGCTTCCCGCCGACAGCCAGGCGCAGTCTCGACAGCGCAATGCGCTGATCGCGATCGATCGGCGCCACGGACGCCTCAGCCACGGCGCAGCGCCCGGTTGAGCTCGGCCGCGGTCGCGCAGGACGAGCAGATCGGTGGTTTCTTGCTGACCCACGCGCACCCGCCCGGGCACGCCATGCGCTCAGTGCATCCGCAGCGGATGCACTTCGGCTCCTCGAGCCGGCGACGTTTCTTCCTCGACCCCGCGCTCACGCTGTGGCCACCGCCGCCGGCGCGCGCGAAGGATCTCCGACCCGTTCGCCACGCGCGCGCGCCTCGCGCTTCTGCTGATTCTTGCTCGTCTTCTCGGGCAGGAGAAACCGAATCTTATTCCGCTTGGCGGAGACCGAGTTGGTAATCGAGTACGTGTCTGGCAGGCCGAGTTTGAGCGAGGCGACGGCCGCCGTGGCCGACAGCAGGATTTCCGCGTCATCGCGCGTGACGACGGAGAATTGCACGTCGTAGTCGTCCACCTCCATGGCCGGCCCGAGCCTGAGCGCCAGCGCCAGCGCCAGCGTGCCCATGCTGGAGGCTTCGCCTCGAAGCAAGAGGTTGCGCGTCAGGTGTACGACGCCCGGACCAGCGACGGAGTATTGCTCGAGAACGTCGGGCGTCAGCCGTGCCAGCACCTTCGCGCACGCAGCCTGAGCCGACTCCTTGAGCGCGGCGAGGTATGCTTCCCTCGCTTTTTCGACGGCCGCGTTGTCGGTCGTCACAACGATGATGCCGCTGCTCGAGTACTTGTCAGTCGACTTCCGGATGGCGAGACTCGACGGGTCGATTGCTTCGAGCAAAGCTGCAGGATCGATGGCACGTGCCCATCCGCTGCGCGAGAAAATCTCGACCTCGCCCTTCTCCGGCTCGGCCCGATACTTCTTGGTTTCCTTAACGGGCACGCCCGCCTTCGCGAGCCGCTCGATGTCCACCTGCTGGGTCGTCTTCAGCTCGCGGTGCTGGTCGCGCGAACTATCGCCTCCGCTCTGCTTCGCGCGCTTCTCCCGCGCGCGCTTCATCTGCGCGTTCCGGATCGGCTTCCACTGGTCCGGATCCACGGCATACTTCCGCCGCGAGTCCCAGTCCCTGAACTCGACGGTCGGACCTTTGTAGCCCGGCACGTCAGAGACCGCACGCATGAACGGTCGGAAACAGTCGCGGAGCCGAGACTCGAAGAGGTCGATCCGGATCGGCTCTCCCTTCGCGATGTCGAGCCCAAGGCCGTAACCTGATCCCTTGCTCAGCAACCGCTGGACGGCTTCCAGCTGGTACTTCTCGGGCACCTCTCGCATCCGGTGCATCGCCGGCGCGTGCGAGATCTGGAGCTTACCCTCCTCGATCAGCTGCACCCAGGCGGGGTATATCTCGAGGAGACGGATACGATCGCCGATGGTCGAGCGCGGGACGCCGAGGCGCTTCGCGAGATCGACCTGCGTCAGGTCCTCGCTAACGTCCAGAATCTTCTTGAACGCGCGGGCCTGTTCGATCGGCGAGAGCGGCTTGCCGGTGTTAGCCGTCACCTGCGTGATCAGGCGATCGTCCGCGTCCTCCAGGTCGAGCCGGATCCGGCAGGGCATATCCGTCCCGGCCGGAGCAGATCTCCAGCGCCTCTCGCCGTCCACGATCATCCACGACTCGCCAAGCACCGGGTGCGGCCTGACAGTAATCGCCTGGATGATCCCCTGCGACTCGATCGACGCGCGCAGCTCGTCGTCCGCGTGCGCTCGCGGTTGTTCCGGATCTGGATAGATCTGCTTGAGCGGGATATACACGATCTCGTCCGACGCGTAGTCGGCGGTCGTCACCGCTGCCTTGGTCATGTGGTCTCCACTGATTCGCCTACCGGCCGAGGCCGAGATCGTCGTCGCCGTCGGCCGCGACGTCCGGCGCCGGCGTGTGCTTCCGGATCTCCTGCTCGAGCGTCTCGATCCACGTCGGCGCGACCCGCCGCGGCAAACCCCTGGAGAGGCGGGCCTTCACTTTCTCCCGCACGTGCTCCGGGATGCAGACGTGCGTGACCAGGTCGAGCAGGCGTTCCGTCTGCTCTTCCGTGGCGAGCTCCGCGCGCGAGTTGCTGGAGGACGTGGTGTCGGGAGGGCGCTGCGTCATCCTGCCTCGCACCGCCACCGGCTCCTCGTAGATCTCGGACGTGCGGCTCGCCATTTCCTCGGGCGTCCGCGTGGGCGCGAACTGGCGGCCGCTGCCATCACCGAGCGCCGGCGTGACGTCGCCCGGCGCCGGCACCGGGTCCGGCAGCTCGCCCGCCGCTGCCGCTGAAACCTCTACGGCCTCGACCTCCTCGGCGAACTGGAGCGCGGCCGCGAATCGCCTGTTCTTGGGAAGGAGCGGAGAGAGCCGGCGGATCGCCGTCTTCTTCCCGTACCAGGGGATCGTCTCGAGCGCGCCCTCCTTCCACTGCTTCGAGTAACGCGCGCGCGTTGCTTCGATGTGCTCGCGCGGGATGACCTCGATGACGAAGCTCCCCGCCTTGATCTCGGCGACGGCGTACGCGTACAGGATTTCCGCCTTCTCGTTGGACTGGCGCTTGTGCTTGAGGTACGTGTTCGTCCCCTTCTCCCACTCGAAGTAGTCGCCCTCGCGCACGACGTCTGCGTTCACGGCCCGGCAGCCGGCGGCGAGCGCGAGATCGACGAGCCCGTTGTAGCGCGGGCTGAACTGGCACGTGCTTCCGAACGGCAGAAGGTCGCAGCTCTCGCCCAGCACGAGCCCGGTGGTCGCGAGACGGAGCATGCCCGTAGCGATCGACAACGGCGTGCAGTCCAGCACCTTGGGGTTCTGCATGAGGTAGAGCTTGAGCTCGGCCACGTACTGCGCCGGCGTCACGCCGTGCGGCGCGAGCGCGGCCATCTCGCCGGCGTAGACGTCGATCGCGGCGAGGATGGCCTCGCGCTTCTGCTCGACGACGGTGAGGGCGGTGCCGGCCGGCGCGGCCTGGTGCCGCTGGACTGCGGTCGAGGCCTGCGCCCCGCCGGAATTCACTGGACGAGCTGCTGCTGTAGTCATTGTGGGGATGCTCCCTTCTCAAAATTCAGTGGCGATGTTGGATGGCCGGACTCGACGCGGAGAAGCCCGACTGCGAGCCCGAGGTCGGTGTACGCCTCGTCCACCGCGGCCTTCGCCCGGTCGCACTCTTGTTGGCAGGTGAATGGCTCATTCGCGGCGGCGCGCGCATTCTGCAGGCGGTCGAACTTCTGGATGACGAAGAACGCGGCGGTCCGGATGTCGGAGTACTCGGGCGCAGGTGCGACCGGCGCGAAGGCCGCGGCAGCAGCTGCCGGATTCGGCGGGCCCTGGGTGTTGCACATCACGCGGTCCGGGAACGAGGCCGGCGCTTCGATACCGCGGCGAGCGCGTTGGCGTGGCTCTGGATCGCGACCGACTTCTCCAGGATGACGGGCCAGGGCACGACCGCGAACCACGTCGGCGTCTGCTTCCGCCGGAACCGGATCCCATCGGCCGAGATTTCGGCCACGTAGTCAGCCGGCATGTGGTTGAGGTAACGGATCCCCTCGATCGGGATCGTGATCGGCTTCCCGATCGGCTCTCTGCTGTTGCGCTTCATGACTGCGCCTCCCGTTCGCGGTACTCGCGCACCACGCGCATGTGCTCGAAATCTTCGTGCTCGTCGTCGTCGTCGTCGGAATCGCCTGGAGTGGGGCCCCACCTGGCGGGATCATCCCTGGCGGCGCGCCGGCGCAACTCCATCCGGCGATCGTGACGCTCCTGCTGCTCCTGGTACTGGCAGTAGATCGCGTAGAGCCCGAACAGGATCAGTAGGCCCACGACTGCGCCGAGGATGACCGTGACGAGGATCTGGCCCGCGAGCGCCGGCGTAACGTCGTTCATCGAGGAGCCTCCTGCAGATCGTACAGGTCGAGCTCGAGCATCCGCTGCATCTGCTGCAGGATCTCGATGTTGCGCACGAGGAGCCCGTGGAGCTGCTGCTTTCGCGGCCGCGAGGTGTCGCCCTGCATCATCGCGACCTGGACGGGGTTGATCGCGCACTCGATCTGCGTCTCGAGGAAATGGAACTCGTTGAACGCGAGGTGCGGCGCCTCTTCCTGGCGGTTCCGGAGGACCGCTGTCAGGAGCTGTGGGAACTCCAACGCTTCCGATAGCTCGACGCCGTTGTCCTGGGCCGAGAGCAGCAGCCTGGCCGTCGTGCGAAAGGCGCGCGTTCGCCGGTGCAGCACGTCCTTCTCGAGCTGCCGGATCTCTGCGGAGCGCCTCCCCCACGCTGCCGCGCGCGAGATCTTCACGATCTTCGAAGCGAGCAGCTCCTCGACGCGCTCGATCTCCACCAGCGGGTGCAACTGGTGGTTTGAAGCGGGGGCGGTCCGGGCCAGTGTCGCAGGCATGGATCAGCTCGCCCTTGCCGTCGGACGGCCGGCCTCGTGGAGCAGCTCGCGCCAGTCGGCAGGCGTTCCGCCGAACTCCGAAACGAATGCGTCTAGATCGGCGTCCGTGGGGGCGCGGGTTCCCATGACGACCTGGTTCATGTTGCTGCGGTTCCGATCGTACTTGTCAGAAAAGCCGGCGACGGTGAGGCCGCTCTGGGAGAGAAGCTCTTTGATTGCGCCGCTCACCGTCGAACCTGCCTCCACCAGCCGTTTGACTTTCTCCATTGCCGCCCCGATGTTGAGTCAGATGACGCACCAGCCAACGCAGAACCTTACCTAGGAATGTCTAGGCGTCAAGAGGCAAAACTGGACATGCCTAGGAATCACGGTAACGATGCGCCGGATAAACCGTTGGCTGGGCGGGAGTTAAAGGCGCTGCGGGAAAGGGCAGGCCTGACGCAAAAACAGGTTGCCGATCTGCTCGGAAAGGACACTGCGACGGTCAGCCGATGGGAACGGGGCTTTCCGATTACGGAGGGACAGCAGCTGCGGTTGCGTGAGGTCTACAGCGGGGACGGGTATGCCACGCGTAGCCGAACGGCTGCGTCCGCAGAGGACCGCGTGCCAGCGATCGCGCTCGGCCTACCGAGGGCGGTCCGTGTGTGGCTGCGCGCATTCCAGCTCGAGCTCGCTGAGGCGGACGTCCCCGATGAGCAGATCGAATCGGCGAAGGCGGCGCTAACGTCGCCGGAGAACTTCAAGTTCTTCGTCGGGCGCGGTCAGCCCACAGATTATTCCGAGGATGAGATTCTCGACCGCCTCAAAGTATTGGCGCTCGCCATTCGCAACGTACTCAGGGAGCGCGGCTTCAAGGTGAAGGCAAGGTAGCGATGGAAGGCGTTCTGGCTTCTGGTTGCCTTATTCTTTTTTCGCTGTTCTCGTTACGGCGGGCGTGCGACTCGACCTAAGACTGGAGGCTATAGCATGGGACTAGTGCCGAAGCGCTTCATCGACCGCGCCAGACCGGCCTTGCGGAGATACCAGAAGATCCTCGGGTCTGCGCGAAAACGGGACGTCAACGAGTCAGATACATCCGTGATCGTCAGCGACATGCTTACCGACCTACTCGGCTGGGACAAGTACGAGGATGTCACGACCGAGCTCTCGGTCCGGAGCACGTTCTGCGATCTCGCAATTAAGAGCCGAGGCCGGCTGCTGTATCTGATCGAGGTAAAATCGATCGGCACCGATCTCAAGGACAATCACCTTCGGCAGGCGATCGAGTACGGCTCCCGGGAGGGCATCGAGTGGATTCTGCTCACGAATGGAGTTACATGGCAAGCGCACCGGATCCGATTCGAGCAGCCGATCCACCATGACCTGGTGTTCGAAATCGATATGTTGGCAGGGAAGCCAGCGGACACCGTTGAGAAGCTTTATCTCGTCAGCAAGGAAGCAGAGAACTGCTCCGAGATCGACCTCTTTTGGAAGCATAAGGAGGCGACCAGCCGGTATGTGGTCGCGCAACTTCTCCTCGACGACGCCTCTGTTCGGACCGTGCGGCGCCAGTTACGCCGTCTCTTCCCCGGGCTGAAGGTCAGCGAGGCAGAATTGGATGAGCTCATCCGCACGGAAGTTTTCAAGCGCGACGTTTTGGAGGGCGATAAGGCAGCCGGCGCGGAGAAGATGATCCGGAAGGCATCCCGACGCCGGGAAAGGGCGCGCGCCAAGATTGAAGAGCAGGATGCAAGCTCCACGGCAGCCCAACCGGCGGCTTCAGCATGACCTCTTGTATAGCGTGGGCGCACATAAGCGCTTGCCCGCTGCTGTTGTTGGGGATCGTCACTCCCGGCCAGTCGCAAACGCGCGAGCGCGTTGTCGCAACATTTCGAGACGGAACGGCGCAGATCGAGATTGCCGCCACCGACCAAGGCAGGGTACAGTTGCGTGGGGTCGATGGGTTTGATCGAGTAACCAGGGTCTCCAAGCCGGCGGAGGTACGAGGTTGGGCCGACTCAACAGAGACAGCGATGGCCGTCGGCCTGAAGGCGGGACCGCGGGAACGTGTAAAGCATGAGGGCCCTTGGTTGGAGGGCCTCAATTGGTCGAGGGAAGTCACCACTGCCTCATCGGTCGAGTATGTGTACCTGGGCGATCGGTATGGAGTGAATTCCGTGATGGTAGAGTTGTCCGCCGCGCGCGCCCGGGCTTTTGTCACTTCAATGCGTGACGCCGCTGCGCAGACGGTCTCGATGTCTCCCGCCGAGGCCGTGACGCCCTCCCTTGACGAAGGAGTCACCTATTTCTCATTCCAAGTCGAGTCGGAAGTAGTTCCGTTTGCTGAGACAGTGCAGGTGCCGTATCCCGAGGCGCTCCGGAGATCTCGCGTCGGCGGTGAAGTAGTGGCTCAGTTCGTCGTAAACACACTTGGCCTGCCCGAGGCATCAAGCTTCAAGGTCCTTCGGTCGTCGAACGAGCTCTTTACCGCCGCCGTTCGGGCGCATCTTCCACGGATGCGATTCACCCCAGCAGTGGTACAGGGACGGCCGGTAAGACAGTTGGTCCAAATGCCTTTCCAGTTCAACATCGTGCACTGACGCGATGATCGCCCCCGCCTCGCAGCTCTACGCCGTGTTTGCTACCGGCTTCACCACGCGGTTCGCCGTGGAGTCCGCGCTAGGACTCGAGGCGGGTTCGCTCGATCGCTACATGGCCGGCGAGGACCGGCTCACGGAAGAGCAGGAGATCCAGCTCATCGAGTTGCTCGCCGAATACGAGCGCCGGATTCGGCAGGCGAACGCGGCCGCGGCGTATCAGCATATCTCCCGACTCATCGACCAGGCATGACATTCCAGCGAAAAACTACTACCAGTAGTAGTGGACTACGCCGTGCACCCGGGCGCACATTGGCAACCTCTCCCGGAGGGATAATGAACGGAACGATCGTAGCGCTCCTGGCCGTAGCTCTAGCTGCCTCGAGCGCGGACGCGCAGCGCCGATGCACGAAGGGGATACCCTGCGGCAACTCCTGCATTGCAGCCAACAAAGTCTGTCGGGTCGGAACGTCGCCGGCGCCGCGTGAACCGGCCGCGGCACCGAGCAGGATGGACGCCTTGCTCGGCCAGAGCGCATCAGCTCGGGATTCAGCTCTCTTCGACTGGGTGGGGAGCGTCGACGGCCAGATTTACTACCGCGCACCATGCGTGATGGTCACGAAGCTCGTGCCGCAGGAGCGCGTGTACTTCCGTCAGGAGTCCGACGCGTTAGCCCGCGGGTACCGGCGCAGCCGAGTAAGCGGGTGTTAATGGCGACTAGCCCAACTGGCCGGCTAGGCTCCGCTTCGGCGAGCGTTGGGAATCACTCCGGCAAGCCGTGACTGGGACGCGCAAGCTCCGGAAGGCGGGACGCGTATTCTGGGAGCTCGGTTACGTTCGGCTCGAGTTCATCTTCACCATCATCTGGGACGGATTGGTCCTTCTGGTGGCGATCGTCGTAAGGGCGGGGTTACTGTCGGTGCTCTCCCGCATGCCCGAACCTGTTACGCAGGACTGGGGTATACGCGTCTTATCTTTACTCTCGGACCTTTTCCTTGTTGCGGGCGCCGGCGTGTTCGCTATCTTCGACCTCGGCAAGCGCATCATTTACCTGGGGCGTACTTTCATCCAAGCATTTAGCGAGGATACGCCATCGCACCTGAAATGACCGCTTCACCTATGTCCCGCATGATCTCCGATCAACCCCGCAGGCTGTGGCTGCGCGGCATCGTTCTACTTCACGGAATCATCGCCGCGGCCTTTTGGACTGCCGCCCTTATCGGGTGGTCGATGCTGGAGAACGCTGGGTTCGGGGTGGTGCCGTGGGCGCTGCTCGTGATCTGGATCCTCGTCTCGTTGCCCAGCTTGGTGCTGCACTCTCAGATCATCACTGACCTCGTCAGCTATGTACTGACCGGTCGGACGCATTTTTTCCCGCTGATGTTGGAGATTGCGAACGCTGGCGTTCCGCAAGACCACCTGAGCGACCTCGGACCGGCTGGGCGACGAGCCGTTCGCATTTTTTCGGGTTTCGCGACTCTCGCCTGGTTTACTTCTCCTGTCGGTTCGATCGCGATATGGTCGCTTGTCGTTTTGACGCGGTTGCCAAAAGACGCGCACCTGCCGGCGCCGTCCGCGAGGGGGGTCATCGACTTGAGTCGCCAGCTGGACTTCACGGTTCGGGAGGAGATGGTCCACCGCTTTACTCCGGCAAGGGCAGCCTAGGCTTACTCGGTGCCGTCGCCCTGGCCGAACATCGGTGATTCTACGGCGAGCGACGGAAGCGCGCGGCCGCACCACGGGCAGTCCCAGATCTGGACCGGTTCGCCGGAGTGGTCCACGTGGGCGACGTCGCGGCGCTCCGAATAGACGAAGTACTTCGTCCGGCTCGTCATCTGCCGAAGCGGCCGGGCGCGATCAGTCCAGGCGCCGAGCTTCCAGTCCCACCTGAAGTCGCCGCGGCGCATCGCGTTCGCGCGCGGGGCGCAGATCTCGGAAATGTCGGTCGCTCCGCACCGCTTCGACACGCGCCAAGTCGTCGTTGCGGGCACGGCGTTCACGTCGCCGCCAGCGCGCTCCAGTTCTTCGGACGCCGGCGGCCGCAGCAGCTGCACCGCGGCGTCACCACCTCGATGCGATCGCGCGTCCAGGTCCCGCAGTCCCGGCAACGCCAGTACCTCGGGTCGAAGCAGAACGCGAACTCTCCGCTCTCGCTCGGCCGGCCCGCCGGCGGGCCGTAGTACGGAACCGGCCCGTGCCGGCCGCCGCTGCCGGATCCGGCCGGGCTTACCAGGTCGCGCGAGGCCGGCGCCCGCCCGTCACCGCGTGAGCACAACACCGATTGCCGCCCCGGTTATAAGCCAGCGTGCGGCCCCAAGCGTGCGGCCGAACCGGGACGGGATCTGACGCTCCGTGGCAGCGACCTGACGGCGGAGAGCAGCGTTCTCACGCTCGAGCGCGGCGATCTGACGTTCCTGCGCGGTGATCACGGAGTCGGCCGCTGCGAGTGCAAAGCGGAAGCGGTCGCGCGACCTCTCCGCCTCGTCCACGGCGGAGTCGGCTGCGACGAGCACGGCACGGACCGCGGCGGTGTCCTCGATCGAGACGGTGTCCCTGAGCTCCCGGTACTGCGACGCGGCCGCGGCCGCGCGCCGATCGGAAGCGGTTGCAGCTACGCGGACGCGCGCGAGCTCGGTCTTCGCCGCGGCGGCTTCCTGCCTGGCAACGCCGGCGTCGAGCCGGGCGCTGTCGGCATCGGCCTTGGCCTGGCGGGCTTCGATCCGGGCGGCGCCGAGATTTGCGCTCACGGTCGAGTACGCGTGGAACGCGAGGCCGGCGATCAGCACGACGCCGGCGACGATGAGGGCGCGCTCGATCCAGCGGTCTACGCGGGGGAGAAGCATCAGCGGACCCCCGTAACGCGGGCAACAACCCGGTCGAAATCGGCCGCGTTGCGGACCAGCTCATACTGCTTCGGGCCGGTGCAGACGAAGAACGTCGGCACCTCGTACCGGGCGCTCGGCAGCGCGATGTGCGCGAAGTTCTGGGACGGGTAATAAATCACCTGACCTGTCGGGAACTTGTTCGGCCGGACGATCATCGCGCGTACGAGCCCGCGGACGTTCTCGGTAGTAACGTCGGATGCCTCGGCTCGGCGGTGCTGGCTGGTCGATGATCCGCCGACCGCACCGTTCAGCGTGGCGTCTCGGTAGCCCGAGAGGATCCTGAAGCGCTTGCCCCATAGCGAGCGCAACGGCTGGAGGATGGTCTCGACGAGGCGCCGCACGTTGGCCTGGTAGCGGATCGGGACCGGCTGCACGAGCTCCGGGTGCGAGCCCGAAACGGCGAACTCTTCGAGCGAGAAGTTCTCGCTCAGCTTGGTGACCGTCTTCGTTGCCGGCGCCGTCATTCGTGCTCCCCGTCGGAGTCGCCGGAGGCGGTGCGCAGCCGGACCCACTTCCAGCCGTACGACGCGCCTACGAAGACGAAGGCGAGCGCTGCCTCGAGCGGGCGGCCCGCCATCCAGCCGGCGAGGAGCGTGACGAGCACCAGCTTGGCGAACGAGAGGCGTCCGTCGGCGCCGCAAAGGTCGAAGAAAGCGGCCACCCGCAGGAGGTGTTTGCCGGGGAAATCCTGAAGCCAGCCCTTGAGCCCCGTCACCTTACTTGCCTCACGTAGTCACCGCGCAACACGGCCGCGCAGTCGAGACCGACGAGCTCGCGCTGCTGCTGCGTGTACTGGGGGTTGAAGCAGTTGAGGCGCGCGTTGGCCTCGGTGATGTTGACCAGTCGCGACAGCATGCGCTCGACATCGGTGATCCTGACTTCTGCCGCTCCGATCCGAGAGCCCGGTCCCGTGACCTGTATCCCCATCCAGAGCAGCGCGCCGAACGCGAGATAGACGAATGGCCGGTACTGCGCGATGAAGAAGTTGAGCTTCGTGAGCGGGCCGGGCACGTCGTGCCACGACCGGAACCCGTTGCTTTGCGCCGGGTCAGGCGGTGCAGGGGACGGAGTGAGGGGCGCTTTATCGTTCACGGGTCCATCCGTCGTGCCCGTCGTCGTCGGATCGAGTACTTCACATTCGGATCTCCCCTGAAAACAAAAAGCGGCCGCCGCTCCCTTGCTCCGGAGCGAACGGCCGCGGTTGTAGCGCAGCGTCTCGGTTTTAGGGGGGTTTCTTCCGCCCTTGGATGGGCGAGTCCCCCCGCTTTTTCAGTCTATGTCGGGTGGCTTCGGAGGCGCCAGAGGAGATTTTGGCTATTTCGCCGGAGCGTCGTACTCGTACACGACCACCTGGTACCGCTTGCCCTGCTTCTCGGCCAGCGTCACCGGCCACGCGCGCATCGGCTCGTCCTTGCGATGGTTCAGCGTGAGCGTCGCGCCCGTCATCTTCTTGTCCTCGAAGAAGCTGTCGTCGGGCGCGTGTGGAGGATCGATCACGAGTGACACGACACCGCCCTCGCCCTCGTCCTCGACGCGGTTCACGTTGCAGAAGAACCCGTCCTGCTCGAACACCTTTTTCCTGCTCTTAGCTTCCGGCATCTGCTACCTCCTCTACGGGTTTACCGTCAAGACCGGCCTCGGTACTTGCACGCCACGTCCCACCTTGATCGCCGTCATCGTCCGAGCGTAGACCTGCTTCGCCCTATCCACGCTCGACACGTCCAGGTCGGCCTGTAGCGCCTCGATCATTTTCCGCTCCTCGCCCACCTGCTCATCGGAGTAGAGCGGGTCTTCTGCTGGTGTGACCAGCGCCAGACCGAACACATCCGCGAGACATTTCATGCACCACTCGACGCGTGCGACTGGCGTGTTCATTATCGCCCGGACAAAGCTGGGCAGCTTCACGTTCGGGTCGGTCGCGTCGATGACCGGGCCGGTATCTTCCGGCTGGCCGACGACCATATAGGCGACGAGCGGTACGCGGACGCCGTCGATCATAACGTTGTAGACCGACTCGCCGCAGCTTGAGCAATGCATTCTGTTTTGTTGTGGCATCTTCGTTTACCAGGTTGGGGGATTGTTCTGAACAGCAAGCGCGGAAAGCGCGTCGATCTCTGTCTTGACCGCGGGGTACGCATTGTTCCACTTCGTCTGCGTCATCGTGGCGGGATCGAACTGGTAGAACAACCGCTTCGACTCGCCGGTCAGCGGGTTTCTTAGGTTTAGCTCGATGGTGAACATGGGGCGTGTCTCCTTTTACCAAAGGTGAACGGCGGCGTAGAACGACTCGGAGGTAGCTACGGTTCTTTCTCCGCCTGAGTCTTGCTGCACGTTGATCTCGTAGAAATCCCCGACCGCCGGGGCATCATCGTATGCTGTTAGGCTATGTACGAGTCCGATACTACTGCTCGAAAATGGGGCGTGACGGGCAACAGCAAGGTTCGTTGTTGAGTTCTTTCGGATTGTGAGGTTTCGGTACCCAGTCGTATTGTTGTCCCACGAGATTTGTGCTGTAAGAATCCAGACGCCGACGTCGCCGCCCGTGGGGACGGTGATGCGGGTGTTGCTGGTGGCGTTGTCGTGCAGCCCCCCATTGTCGTAGGTCTCAGTGTTCCAGCTGAGTGTCACGATCGTGCTGTTGGGGATCGCCCAATTGCTGCCATTAGTCAGTCGGCAGCGGTTCCGGGCCTCGGTCTTCGCCTTAGTGACGCTCGCATTAGCGATGCTCCCAGTCTGGACCAGCCCACTTGAGACGCCGGTGATTCTCTTGTAGGTCGTTCCGTCTGTTACGCCGTCGAGCGAGTTGGCATCTCCGGCTAGAACCTTCGCCAGCAGGCGATTAACTGCCTTAGCCC